>CAJXRL010000072.1 GCA_913059105.1 uncultured Flavobacteriales bacterium | reverse complement strand
TCTACACAGAGTAGATCGTCGGCAGCGTCAGATGTGTATAAGAGACAGGTCCTAATCCTGGTCCTCCTTGAATTGGAGGAAAGCTAACATGTGTAATTTTAAATTCTAAGGTATAGTTCGTCATCAATCGACCTTCATTTTTATATTCTAAATTCACAAATGTTTTATTATAAGCTTCATCAAATGGTATTTTGTGCATTAACGGCGCAAATTCTGTTGAATCATAAAACAACAATACTGCTTTCCCGATTTTAATCGAGTCTCGCTGTGCAAACAAAATACTCGATAACAGTACTAACGAAATTAAAAATTGTAGTTTTTTTATCATATCATTTATTTTTAAATTAAGCACTTACAAGTTACAAATATTTATCATTCCATTTTATACTTGCCATAATTAATTAATCAAAACCTTTTACGACGAAAATATTGTCGTATATTTGATGAAAATTATGTCACTATGCATTTCGGAACCAACCTCTCATTTTTAAGAAAAAGAAAACAACTCTCACAAGCCGACTTGGCAAATGAATTAGAGATAAAAAGAAGCTCGTTAAGTGGCTACGAATTGGGAAATTCTGAACCCAATTTTGAAACTCTTTTGCGTTTTTCAGACTTTTTAAAAATCTCGATCGACAAACTTTTAAAAGTTGATTTACAAAAAATTTCAGCTTTGTACTTAAGTCAGCTAGAGCAAGGAATCGACATTGATTTAACGGGAGGAAAACTAAGAGTTTTAGCTACAACTGTAGACTCCAACAATGAAGAAAATATTGAACTGGTCCCTGTAAAGGCTAAAGCCGGTTACGCTACCGGTTTTGGCGATCCAGATTTCATAAAAGTACTTCCGACCTTTCAATTGCCTTTTTTAGATCGCAACAAAAAATTTAGAACCTTCCAAATTAGTGGAGACTCTATGCCTCCTGTTTCTGACAGATCATGGGTTACTGGAGAATTTCTTCAAAATTGGAACACCATAAAAGATGGTTACCCTTACATTGTTGTAACTTCAAACGACGGCGTGGTCTTTAAAAACCTCTACAAGCAATACGACAAGAATCAAACGCTTCTGCTTTGTTCCACCAACCCAATTTATGAACCGTACGAAGTAAACGTAAATGAGGTGCTTGAAATTTGGAAGTTTGTAAATTATATCAGCGATGAAATCCCAGAACCCAACCTTTCAAGAGACCAGCTAAGTAGCTCAATGTTAAACATGCAGAAAGAGATTCGAGAAATCAAAAATACCCTGCGTGCAACTGATGATTGAGCATTCGTTTTTTCTGGCTAATTCCTCTAAAAATTAACCAACCATTTGGTATCTTTATGCGTCTTAGAATATTAGACGTAAAACGTTATCAATATGAAATTTATTACATCGTTAAGTAAAGTTTTAGTTCTTGCATCAGCATTTTATTTATCTCAAAATAAATTAGTTGCACAAGGGCCCTCCACAGTTCTACCTTCAAGCTGTATCTCTTCTCCGGAATCAGTTACACTTACTCAACCAAACAATACAACAATTACTGTAGTTGGTAAAGGAAATATCAACAATCACCGGGCAGAAACGACTGACGGTTACACAGTAGTAAAAAATAGCAATGGAGTTTATGAGTATGCCAGCAGAGTAAATGGCAATTTGATTCCAAGTGGTGTTGCATCCTCTAATCCCACAAATAGATCAGCGGTTGAATTAGCTTTTTTGGCAGGGAATTCAAAATCACTGCAATCTAATCCACATCCTCTCAAAGGGTCTATTTTAAGTCAAGTAGTTTCTCAAGTTCAGAATAAAACGTTTCCAACTACTGGAAATATCCGTGTTTTAGCATTACTTATTGACTATCCAGATTTACAAAGCGTGCTTCCAAAGTCAGATTTTGACAGTTTACTTTATGGAACAAATTACCGTTCTGGAGATGGTAGTTTTAAAACATTCTACGAAACAAGTTCCGGAGGGCAATTAACGGTAACTGTTGATGTTAAAGGTTGGTACAGGGCAGATAGTAGTTACATATGGTATGGAAGAGACAGTGGATACGTACGAGCTTCAAACTTAGTAAGAGAAGCCGTTGATGCAGCTGAAGTTGCAGGAACAAACTATAGTTTATATGATAATGATTCTGACGGAAGCGTAGACGGAATTTTAGCAATTCATTCAGGTCCGGGAGCAGAAATAGGAAGTCAAACTCAATACATTTGGTCTCATCGTTGGGTATTGAACAATTTTCAACCAGGGTTTTCAGGATCCGCATTTTATGATGGAGTTAGCATCAACGACTACATGATTAACCCTGAAACTAGAAGTGCAACCAACAACTCAATTTCAGGAATCGGAGTTTTCTGCCATGAATTCGGGCATAACCTTGGATTACCGGATTTGTACGACACAGACAATACTAATGGAGATTCCGAAGGCATTGGAAATTGGTGTTTAATGGCAGGAGGGGCATATTCAGGAGGCTCAAACAGACCTTCAGGATTTTCAGCATGGTGCAAGGAAGATTTGGGTTGGGATACTCCACAAATGTTGACATTAGGTCAAACAGGAATTTATTCTTTAGCCCCAGCAAGTACGACCCCAGATGAATTTTTTAGAATCAATACTCCATTAAGCAATGAGTACTTTTTAATTGAGAACAGACAATTACTTGCAAGAGATTCTGACTTACCAGGACATGGATTAGCTATCTGGCACATTAACACAACCAAAACAAATTCCTCAGGTAATCGAGTTAATGCAGATGAAAACTTAAAAGGTGTCGATTTAGAAGAAGCTGATGGAAACAACGACTTGGATAATGAAGTTAATCGAGGCGATGCTGGTGATTTGTTTCCAGGAACATCAACTCGAACAACGTTCGATGATCTTACCAATCCAAGTGCACAAAACTATTTATTAGGTAACACCGGTTTACAAATTAGAAATATTGTAGAAACCGTTGGAGGTTCTGTAAGTTTTGATTTTGGTCAAGTTCCAGGCCCACCCTGTTCTGTTTCTACAACATTAACAGCAAATACAGGATCTTTTGACGATGGTAGTGGAGCAGGATTAGATTATGTTAACAATCAAACTTGTGCATGGCTGATTACACCAACAGCAGGAACTGTAACGCTTAGCTTTTCTGCTTTTGACATTGAAGCGATTAATGATACAGTTACCGTTTATGATGGAATGAATCTTACTGCACCGCTAATTGGCAGGTTTAGTGGTAATGCTATACCTGCAAATTTAACTTCCTCAGGAAATGCAATGTATGTGCAATTCAAATCTAATGCAACCATAACTGGGCCAGGATTCGATGCCTCATACATCACCAATTCAATTTCAACTCCTTGTTCTGGATCAACTACACTTACAGCAGCGAATGATAACTTTTCAGATGGTAGTGGTTTATCAAATTACAATAACAATCAGAATTGTTCCTGGTTAATTCAGCCAGTTGGAGCAGCTAGCATAACATTTGGCTTAACAAGTTTAGCAACAGAGATAGGCGCTGATAGAATCACAGTTTATGATGGTCCATCGGCAGCTTCACCAATACTTGGAAGTTTTTCAGGAACCAACAGTCTCAATACTTTCACGTCAAGTACAGGAAGCATTTTTGTAACGTTCATTACAAACGGCAGTATTACCGATCAAGGGTTTGACGCATTTTACACAAGCACAACAACAAGCGCAGGCTGCTCAGGAGCAACTACTTTAACCGCTATTTCAGGTTCATTTTCAGATGGTAGCACAACTAATAACTACAACAACAATCAGTTTTGCTCCTGGTTAATTCAACCACCAAGTGGAACAATTACTTTATCATTTTCTGCATTTGCTACCGAATCGGGAAGCGACCGGGTTTTAGTTTTTGACGGAGTTGACAATACTGCTCCGCAAATTGGGAATTTCAGTGGAAGTTCTATTCCGGCAAACCTAACCTCAACTTCTAATTCTTTGTATTTAGAATTTAGAACTAACGGAACAGTTACAGATGCAGGATGGGATGCATCTTACGTAACAAGCACTGCATGTTCTGGAACTACGACCTTAACGGCAGCGAGCGACAACTTTACAGATGGGAGTGGCACATCAAATTACAATAACAATCAGAACTGTTCATGGCTGATTCAGCCAGCCGGCGCTGCTAGCATTACATTTGGTCTTACAAGCTTAGCAACTGAAATTGGCGCTGATATAATCACAATTTATGATGGCCCAACTGCTGCTTCACCAGTATTAGGAAGCTTTTCAGGAACCAACAATCTAAATACATTCACATCAAGTACAGGAAGCATTTTTGTAACCTTCATTACAAACGGAAGTATTACTGACCAAGGATTCGACGCATTTTATACCAGTTCAACTTCAACTGCAGGTTGCTCTGGAGCAACTACATTAAATGCCGCTACAGGTTCTTTCTCAGATGGGAGTATGACAAACAATTACAACAACAACCAATTTTGCACATGGTTAATCCAACCTCCTAGTGGAACAATCACTTTATCATTTTCGGCCTTCGCTACAGAAGCTAGCAGTGATCGGGTTTTAGTTTTTGATGGCATCGATAACACCGCTCCTCAAATTGGGAATTTTAGTGGGAGTTCTATTCCTGCAAACTTAACCTCCTCTTCTAATTCCATGTATGTAGAGTTTAGAACAAATGGAACAGTAACCGATGCAGGTTGGGACGCATCTTACACTTCAAGTGGCGCATGTTCAGGGATCACTAATTTAACTGCTGCCGTAGGAAACATTGACGATGGTAGCGGAACAGCAAATTATCAAAACAACGCTAATTGCACTTGGCTTATTCAGCCGGCAGGGACTCCTGCAAGCATTACCTTCAACATGAATTCAATCAGCTTGGGCGACATCCAAGATAGAGTAAGAGTTTATGACGGAACTTCAGTTGCAGGTACCTTAATTGGTAATTTCTTTTTAAACAATACCGGATCTCCAGCAATTGCCTACAGCGGTAGCATGTTTGTAGAATTTACTTCGAACGCTACAAATACTGGAGCAGGTTGGGACGCAAGCTATTCAAGTTCAAATACCTTTTGCTCACCTAATACAACTTTACAAGCTGCTTCAGGCACATTCACCGATGGTTCTCAAGTAAGTTCAAATTACCTTGACAACTCAGACTGTAACTGGTTAATTCAACCAACGGGATTAGTAAATCGAGTAATCAGCTTACGATTTAATCGTTTTGCTACGGAGTTAAACAATGACACTGTTACAATTTATGATGGAACAACAACAGCAGCTCCAATTCTTGCCACGTTCTCTGGAAGCCTAACAGGTGTTACAACCGTAGTTTCTACAGGACCTGAAATGTTGGTTACTTTTAAATCGAACGGAACAGCAACAGCAACAGGATGGAATGCTATTTACAACAACATTGCAACTCCAAGTTGTTCAGGGAATACAACCTTAACAACAGCAAGCGGAACATTTGATGATGGCTCTGCAACCACTTCTAATTATTCCGACAATTTAAATTGCTCATGGTTAATTCAACCACCAAGTGCTGGAAGAATCACACTTGATTTTAATCGATTTAATACTGAAGGAGGATTTGATTTTGTCACAGTTTATGATGGTTCCAATTCGAGTGCTTCAGTTTTAGGCATATTTTCAGGAAATAGTATCCCTTCGCAGGTGGTTTCTAGTGGAACATCATTATTTGCGGTGTTCACTTCAGATGGCAATACAAATTTTACAGGCTGGGAAGCTAGTTACAATTCAATTACTTCTCAATGCTTTCCACTTATATCTTTAATAAACACAACTGGTAACGTAGCTGATGGAAGTAATGCCAATAATTACCAAGACAATCTATCTTGTTCATGGCTGATAGAACCTGCCAGGGCTGCATCAGTTACAGCAACATTTAACACGTTAAACATCAATAGCTCTGGAGATACCCTATATTTTTATGATGGCATCAATAATTCAGCAGCTTTAATTACAAAGGTCACAGGAAACACAATTCCTGCTGCTGTTACAGCCAGTACAGGTAAAATGTTTGTTGAATTCATTACTAACGGAACACTGAACGGTACCGGTTGGGATTTTGACTACACTTCAGTTATACCTGCAAGTTGCTCAGGATTAACAACACTTACTGCAGCTTCAGGTACAATTGAAGATGGTAGCTTAACAAATAACTACGACAACAACTTAAATTGTACTTGGTTAATACAGCCTCCGGGCACCCCTGCGGTAATCAACTTTGACATGACTACGCTGAACTTAAGCAATGCAGGAGGTTTCACAAATAGAGATCGAGTTAGAATTTATGATGGTACAAATAATACAGCTACATTGTTGAGACAATATACAGGAAATTTCATTGGCAACACAGTCAGTGCATTCAGTGGTTCAATGTTTATTGAATTTATCACAAATACAACCGGCACTGATCGGGGTTGGGAAGGAACATATAATTCATCTTCTACTTTTTGTGTTCCATTAACAACGTACACAAATGCAAATGGAAATTTCAGTGATGGTTCTCCTTTTGGACAAAACTATTTGGATAACACCGATTGCAGTTGGTTAATTCAACCTGCCGCTCCAAATGTGGCAATAAATATTCAGTTTTTCCAATTTGCTACTGAAGCTAATAATGACACAGTCACCGTTTATGATGGAGCGACAACAAGTGACCCTATTCTGGCAACAATTTCTGGCAACAATCCTACAATACCAGCCCTATTATCATCTGGTGGAGACATGTTGGTAACCTTTAAAACAAATGGATCAACAACAGCTACAGGATGGAGAGCTAATTATGGCACACAAGCAATACCAGCTTGTAATGGCACCACAACATTAACCACTACTAGTGGAACATTTGATGATGGTACAAATTCCACTACAAACTACGCACCTAATTTGAATTGCTCTTGGTTAGTTCAATCTGCAGGAGCTCGATTAATTACACTGTCCTTTAATCGATTTGACACACAAAACAACGGCGACTTTGTTTCAGTTTATGATGGAATTAATAGCAGTGCTCCACTACTTGGGACGTATAGTGGTAATACAGTTCCATCATCCATTAACTCTTCCGGAAATAGTCTTTTTGTAGAATTTACTTCTAACGGATTTTTCGAATTAACAGGCTGGGAAGCTAGCTATGTTTCAACAAACGTTCAATGCTTTAGTAATCGTTCTGTAACTAATTACAGTGGAAACATTGATGATGGAAGTGGATCCATCAACTACCAAGATAACTTAGGTTGTTCCTGGTTAATTGAGCCACCTTTAGCTACATCCATTACCGCTACTTTTAACACATTCAATGTCAGTAATTTGGGAGACACCCTATTCATCTACGATGGAAATAGTTCTGCTTCACCACGATTAGCAGCGTACACAGGTGCTGTGGTTCCTGCCGCTGTAACTTCAACTGGTAATCAAATGTTTGTTGAATTTATTACTGATGGTTCAACCAACAACACAGGTTGGGATTTCGACTATACAACTACGGTTTCGGTTAGTTGTGCAGGAACAACTAACCTAACGGCACCTTCGGCAACTTTTGATGATGGAAGTTTTTTATCTGGCAACTATGACAATAATTTATCATGTGAATGGCTTATTCAACCTACAGGTAGTCCTGCAACAATAAGTTTTAATTTGAATAGAATTAGCCTTGCCAATTTCGGTGATCGAATTCGAGTTTTTGATAATGCCAGTGGATCAGGATTTCCAATTGGTCAATATTTTGGAACCAATATAGGTAACACGACGACTTCGTTCACAGGGGTAATGCTTGTACAATTTACAACAGATGCATCAAATGTAGGTACTGGCTGGGAAGGAGTTTATAATTCTTCCAGTAGTTACTGCCAACCCAATACTACCTTTACGACTAACAATGGGAATTTCACTGACGGTTCTCCAAATGGACAAAATTATTTAGATAATACCAATTGTGAGTGGTTAATTCAACCCGTAGCACCGAATGTAGCAGTGCGATTAAACTTCTTCGGTTTTGATACAGAAGCAGTAAATGATACAGTAACAGTATACGATGGAGCGACTTCAGCCGCTGCTATTTTAGGTACTTTTTCTGGAAATACTGCTCCTCCTGTTGTTACTTCTAGTGGTGGAGATATGCTAGTGACTTTTAAATCGAATGGGTCTTTAACATCAACTGGATGGAGAGCTTTTTATAACACACAGCCTATCCCTGCTTGTTCTGGAACTACAAATTTAACTGCTGCTAGCGCACGTTTCAGCGATGGGAGTGCAGTAACTGCAAATTACGTTCAAAATAGTAATTGTTCATGGCTAATTGCACCTGTAGGAGCCTTAAACATTGATTTAACTTTTTCAAGGTTTAATACGCAAACAACTAACGATGTAGTGAACGTCTATGATGGAAATAGCAATGCTGCTTCGCTGATTGGAACATACTCTGGAACAACAATTCCACCAGTAATTAATTCAACAGGAGGAACTTTATTTGTAGAATTTATAAGCGATGGATTCAATAATGCAACCGGATGGGAAGCAAATTACGTATCATTTAATACTATAACACTAGATGTACCTCAAGACACAGTATACATCAATGCTGGAGCAGGTAGTACACTTGGCTTAAACCTTTCTTCTAATGTTTCATGGTCAACTATTGATAATGCGACTTGGTTAATTGCTAGTCCTGTGAATGGAAGCGGCAATGCTACTGTTAATCTATTGACCATTCAAGCTAACATTGGACCACAAAGAAGTGGGCGATTAATTATTAATGCTACATTGACAGCAGATGCAGATACCGTAATTGTAATTCAACGAACTTCGGGTAGATTCTTAGATGCAAATCCAGACACTCTATTTTTTGTTGGAAACGCAGCACCTTCTCAAAGTGCAAGTATAACTTCAAATGTATCTTGGACGTTAGCTCCTAATCAATCTTGGATTTTGCCATCTCCATTGACAGGATCAAATAATGGTAATTCTTTAATTAGTGTACAGAACAATACAAGCAACCAAAAAAGAACAAGTTTTGTTTTAGTTACCGGAACATTGGGAGCAACAAATGATACTATATGGGTTGTTCAGGACACCTCAATTATAATCAACATCCCAACATTATCATTAGATAAAATGAACATTACTTTAGCACAAGCTATGGGCAGTTCGGATGTATTTAAAGTGAATTCAACAACTTCTTGGCAGACCACTTCAGGCGCTACTTGGTTAAATGTAATAAACCCACCAATCACAACAGATACTCAAACAGTAAGCATAATTGCTAACAGCATGAATCTTGGAGCTCTTCCAAGAGCAACATATGTTGCTGTTCAAGATCTTGCAGGGACTCTTTTTGATACTGTTTTTGTTTTTCAAACTGGAGTTGCTCCTTTATTAATTGGTGCTCCAGACACTGTACTTTTAGGTGCAACCACTGGTAGTTCCGGAATATTGAATATTGGTGCTACCGGAACATGGACAGGTATTGAAGCCGACCCTTGGTTTTCCCTTTCACAAAGTACTGGTACTGGAATTAGCACTATCAATTTAACAACAAACTCCTCTAATTCAGGAAATACGCAAAGAGTCTCTTACGTAGCATTAGCTGATGCAATAAATAGTTTAACTGATACGGTAATTGTGATACAGGATACTGTAACTGCAGGTTTAGTTACTACACCAGATACATTAACTGTGGGGTCAGGTTTTGGCAGTTCAGCTACTTTCAACGTTAGTACTGTCTTATCGTGGATAGCGACACCTTCTGCAAGTTGGATTACCGCCACCCCAAATAGTGGAACAGGAAGTGGTTCAGTTAGTGCTACAGTAGATGCTAATCCAGGAGTTACTGATCGACTTGCTTACATTGAAGTTTCAACAACTGGTGGTGCACTCAATACAGACACAGTTTGGATTATTCAACAAGGGTTTGTTGCCAATTTAGAAGTTAATCCATCAACGGTAAATCTTGGGTTCGCAACAGGAAGTAATGAAACAGTAAATATTACAAGTAACACTTCTTGGGTAATTACCAACCCAGCAAGCTGGTTAAGTGTTTCTACTACTTCAGGAATTAATGACCAAATAGTAACGATTGCTTCAACTTCTGACAATTTAACCGGAGCAACGAGAACGGCAAATATTTTAGTGGATGGAATTGGAGCCGTTACAAGATCAATCATTGTTAATCAAATTGATGGAAGCACTCCAACTTTCATCTCTTCGAAAGACACTGTTTTTGTAAATAATGTTCAAGGAAGTACAGGAACGTTCTCGGTATTATCAAATGCCAATAGCTGGACATTAACGGAGAATACTTCTTGGTTGCTAATTAATCCAGCATCCGGTTCTCAAACGCAATCAATTACTGCGCTTGTAGCAACAAGAAATATATTCGGTACAACTCGATATGCCGACATTATTGGAAGCTCTAATGGGTTCTCTAACATTACAGTTGTTATTGCTCAAAAAGAAGCTAATCCAATTTTCCAGGTTGCTCCTGATTCAATTTTAGTAGGGGCCGACTCTTCTGATTTTACAGAATTTAATATCAGTTCGAATATGCCTGCTTGGAACATTAGCGAGAATGCTACATGGTTAAATATTTCTCCAGAAAATGGAGCATTTACTCAACGAATAAAAGCAACTGCAAATTCTCGAAACACAACTGGTGTGCAGAGAAGTGTTATTGCAACCATTTCTGCTCCTCCTTTAGTTCCTAAAACCATCAAGATTGTGCAAGACACAGTTAGAACTATCGGCATTGAAAACAATGATTTTGAAATTGGCTTAAGTGTTTACCCAAATCCTTCAAATGGTCAAGTGATTATTCAATTTGACGGAAATAAATTGAACGGAAATAAATCAATTATCAGATTATTCAATTTGATAGGGGAAGAAATTCCGATTCAAGAAAGTTTTTCCAACAAGAATAAGATATTCTTGAATTTAGAGAATCAAGCTTCAGGAATCTATTTCTTATCGATTGAACTGAATGGGAAAAAGGTGAATCGAAAGCTAATCTTAACTAAATAACAATCCTTTATTACACTCAAAACCCTAGTTTTAAATTACTAGGGTTTTTTTTTGCTCTTTTATTAAATAAAAATCATTGATTACCTTTATTCCTTCATGAATAAACA
>CAJXRL010000071.1 GCA_913059105.1 uncultured Flavobacteriales bacterium | reverse complement strand
CAAACGTACAGCGTTTAAAATAACTGTTGTTGGTATGCGGGTAAGTCATAAAAGCTGCCGCTCTTCGGCTTACCCTTATAGTTGCATCTTCTGCGTGCACAATTCCACCAAAGTCATTCCAAGTGCTTTCTGTCCCAAATTTAATAGCGTACTGCACGTTGTCCAATAAAGCATTATTCTTCAACACCAATTTACCTTGGTTGGTAGTAGTTTGTGGTGCATTGCTGCCTTCAATTTGAATTCCATACCAGTAATTACCGTCAATTGTCGTAATTACTCCTTCATCTACTATTAGTTGAGCGCCTGGCTCAATAATGATCTTGCCGTTTTTAGGCATATACAATTTACATTGAACGGTAAGGGTATTTCCTGAGCGAATAACAATATCCTGATAAACGCTAAGATGGAAATCAATCACTTCATTCTGGTCAATTTCAATAAAATCATATTTAGTGGAGTCATTTGAAGCTAAACCATTAGGCGGACTTACGTTTACAACCAATTGCCTCATATTGGTTATTGCTAGAGCTTTATGCACGGCTTTGATATTTTTTTCGCTTAAATACTGTCTACTTCCTGAAGAAGGACTATTCATAGCATCATTGCAATGGTTACAATGATTTGTTGAGATAAAGAATTGGTGTAACAATTCGTGTAGTAACCCTCCAGAAGTACTAAAAACTAAATCAGCATATAGTTGCGCTGCAGTTCTGTTGTTCGTGTTCCAAAGGGGATTATAAGGATAACACTTTGTTTGCCATTCATATCGTGAAAATTTGTCAGGCAAATGTACTCTAGCACTTCGGCCTGTAGTAAAAAGGGAAGCACTTTCAGAACATGCTACTGGATACCATGGATGGCTGTCTAAACAACTATCTAATCTATTAAGGCTTGTTTGAGCCTGAGTCAAATACACATTTATTCCTAAACTATCAGACAACATAGAATTTATTTGAGAATCAAGCGGATCTAAATACCACCCACCTTGAGTACCAGGACAATATTGAGTCAATTTATAAAACGTTCCATCGGGATTAAATAAAGAATCAAGCCCATTTGCATTGTAGTCTGCATAGTAACTATCTTGTAAATAAATTCTATTGAATTTAAACTGAATACCAACATCCGCAATATAATTTGGAGAGTAGCATGTAGCAATAGAAGTACTGCAACTTGCAGGCGGACTCATCAGATTCGATAAACGGCTATTAACACTATTTTCGACATCTGTTAAGTATTGTTCATGTAAACTATCTCCTTTTTGAAAGTTTCCAGTGCTATCATCTTTCTGGAGAATAATTAAATTGACTCGAACTTCCTTATTTTGGACCTGGTATTTTGACCGGTATTTACTCTGGCGATAGAAAGTAGAGTAAATAATTGGCCGACAATATATATCATCTATACCAAAGGCATTTAAATTGTTGTTCACTAAGTTTCCGTCATCAACAGTTGCGCAATCAATTTGTGCATTCATCCATGGCACAAACAGTACCAACGATAAGATAGAGAGCAGTAGTTTTTTCATAATAAAAAATTTAAAGATTAATACTTACCAATACTAGGGCTTAAAAGTTAGATAGTTGAGGACATTTTGGTTCCTAAAATTGGAGAAATGGATGGCTTTTCGGGATTGAGAGATGTAAAAAATCCTTTAAAAACGGGAAAAGTTCCAGGACAAAATGAAATCAGAAAATCACCTTCCTTTTAGCAAAGAAGAAAATAATCGTCAGATTTTGGAACGTGATCGATAAAAGTTGAAAGAATGGGTCGGGGTAAACGGGTATTCGAGAACCAGATTGCTACGCTGGTTAACACCTACTCGTATTAATATTGAATTCGTCATCGCGATAGACGACTGGAGGTAAGCAATCTGGTTGCGGTAGAACAGATCGCCGCAGTCGATCTTCACTTCGACTCTCTGCCAAGAGTAGGGCAAGCTGATAAGTGTGACAAAGAAATGACGCGTCGGTTATCACCTCCTCCCGCCTTCGGACGGACAGGCGCAATGACGGTTCCAATAAAAAGACCGTTTTAGTCTGCTTTCGCCTTTTTTAAATGCCTGTCAAGACTGTCATTGCGCCTGCCCTACCTTCGGCGTGAACGTAATGAAATGAAGCAATCTAGAAAATAAAACGAAGGGTTTATGAGAGTTGTCCCTTGAAATCGTTTTATGAAGAATGCCGAAAAATTTTAGTGAGTTTGGAAAGTTGAGAGCTTCGCTCGAAAATCATCCAACCGAACTTAAATTTTACAAATTCAGAAGAAAAGAGAATTCGAAGGACGAGTTTTTTTGTTTCGTTTTTTGACGGACAAAAAATGAAAAAGAAATAATGAAGAGAAGTGAATTAGAGAATGAAAACCGGATCGCCCCAGTCGTTCCTCCTTCGCAATGACTTTCGTGACGGTCATCGTGAGCGACCGTAGGAGAGAATCAATCGGTTTATAATGAACCAGATTGCCGCGTCGGTTATCACCTCCTCGCAATGACAGATCATAGAACCTCTTTAAATTATAGATGCGAGCTTCAGAGGCCTTAAAATCGCTCGAAATAGCGATTGGTTTGCTGTTCTGAAGTTTCAAAAACGTTGTAGGGGTATTTATTACTCACTCAATAAGCCCTTAATGTCTTTGTTATCTCCGTAAATTACCATGATGTCGTCTTCTTCTAAAACGGTTTTTAAAGAAGCAACACCTTGCACGGTATTCACCTTTCTATTTGAACCTAATAAATTCTTCTTTTCCTCTTGCTTAATGGTTGTCAAAACCACCACGTTATATTGCCTTCTAAATCCAACTTCGGCGAGGGTTTTACCTGCATAGCGTTTTGGAACTTTAACTTCAACAATACTGTATTGGCTGCTTAATTCGAACGATTCAACTACTCCTTTTAGGGTTAATTTCTTCGCCCAACGTTCAGCTGTTTCTCCTTCAGGATGAACTACATCGTCCACCCCAATGGCTTCTAGAACAGTTTCATGCAGCGGAGTAATGGCCCTAGCAATTAATCGTTTTACTTTTAAGTTCTTCAACACTGCAGTGGTCATTACATTGGCGCCTTGGTTTTCCCCAATGGCAACAATTACAACATCTGCATCTTTGAGGGGTAAACCAGAAACGGTAAATTGATCGGTAGAGTCCAAGCAAACCGTGTGCGAAATGGATTCTTTTAAGGCATCCACTTTGTCCATGTCGTTATCTACTCCAATCACTTCATTGCCTGCTTCTGTCAATTTTTGACCTAAAGAGGAACCGAAGTTTCCTAAACCAAAGATGATGTATTTCATGAGGTAAAATTATGAATTATGAATTACGAATTATGAATTGTTCAATTCTTGATTCCAAATAATTTAATTCTTTAGTTGATCAATATTTCCTCTTTCGAGTACCTGTATTTAATAAATTTTTCTTTCCGAATCATTGCAATTAAAATGGTCAGCATGCTTACTCTTCCCACAAACATTATTCCTATGATCACTAGTCTGCTAGGGTCGCTTAACTCAGAAGTAATGCCAATGCTAAGTCCTACTGTGCTGTAGGCAGAAAAGCACTCAAACGCTATTCCTAAGAGGTCTTTGTCGCTATCGAAATGGGCAATTGCAAAAACGCCTGCTCCAATAATTACGAGCGATAGGGATATGATTGCAAATGAACGTCTTACTGTTAAATCAGCTATTTCTCTGCGGAAAATTTCAATTCTCGATTTACCACGCGCTAAACTCCAAAAATTAAGGGTTGCAATGGCAAATGTGCTGGTCTTAATTCCTCCACCCGTAGAAGCCGGTGAAGCTCCCACCCACATGAGTAAAAAGATAAGCATGAGGGTAGAGAAATTTAAGGCAGAAGTGTCAACTGTATTAAATCCTGCAGTACGTGGAGTCGCAGCACTAAACATGGCCGTGATGACTTTGCCAAAGCCGCTGTGTTCTGCTAACGTATTGTCGTATTCAAAAATGAAGAAGACAACACTTCCCAATACAAATAAAGTTAAACTTGTAATTAATGTAATTCTGGAACTTAAATTAACCACCCAGGGAGTTACAGTAGTTTCATTCTTTTCTCCTAGCAGAAATGGCATCAGGCGCTTTATGACCAAATAACGGAGGTACTTGAATAAATTGAAAACAATTGGAAATCCCAGTCCTCCAAAAATAAAAAGCACCATGGCTATGGAATGAATTCCATATTTAAATTTGAAAAACCCGGTGTATAAACTATCTGGTAAGGTGCTAAATCCAGCATTACAAAATGCAGAAACCGAATGGAAAATGGAGAAGAATGCACGATCGAAAAAGGATGGCATTTCTGAAAGGTGAAGATTAGAAAATATGATTATCGCTCCAATCGCTTCAATGCTAACCGTGATTAAAATAATATTTTTTAAGGTGTTAAATACTTCGCCAAGCTTGCTAGAACTTGTCATGTCGCTTAACATTGATTGATTTTCATAGGTGGTACCACCACGGAAGAAATAGCTAAAGTAACTAGCAAACGTCATGATGCCAAGTCCTCCAATTTGGAATAAAGCCAGAATAATGCATTGTCCAAAAAGGGTGAAATAGGTGCCTGTGTCAACCACAACAAGACCAGTAACACAAACCGCCGAAGTGGAGGTGAACAGCGCATCTAAAAAACGTATGCCATCGTGTGTTGCATTGGGAAGTAACAACAATGTAGTACCAAGAAATATGATTCCCAAGAAGCTAATAATGAACAATTGGGCAGGGTTGAAGAAGGTTCTGTTCAGGTTTAGTTTTCTCGTTGCTAACTCTCTAATAAAAACCAAAAAAATGGCAGCATAGAACCAAGGAGCAGAATTAAAAAATTGAAAAAATTCAACCGATGAAAGCAATTTAAACTTGTCGATTAGCAAGATGCTGAAAAGCGAAACGCTAAGAAAGTCAAAAATGAGTACCTGAAAAGGGGGGCGTTCTGTTTTTCCGAAATGCCGAATAAGGGTTGCTCCTATACCAATAAGCAATGTGATTGCATAGAGGCTATTGAGCCAAAACTGTACTAACTCGCTCTGATTGAAGCCAAAGTCGTACAGAACAGCAAAAACTGCTATACTACTAATGGCTAATGCCGATTGTCTTAAACGTAGGTTTAAAAGTGATAAAAAGCCTTGTTTTTCCAATGCTGTGCTTCAATTTTGATAACGCAATGTTAGGACTTTAATCGAAATTAATGGGCTTAATTTTCCGTTTTGATGCTGTGGTTATTTTTATACAAAACGGTTGGTTTAGTCATATCGCTTTTCAATATTTTAAATACATTCAATTTCGAATCTCGTAATAAAAAGTCTGCCGCAAAAGTTGTTTTTGGACGAGGAGAGTTGCCGTCGAGGTAAAACTCGAGTTGACTATTTTTTGCTAGCGGAGAAAATTCTATTTTGACCAAACTCCACCCTTCAAAATGAACAAAAGTTGACATGACTACTTGACGAATAGTTTGTAGCGTTTTTCCATTTTTACCTTTCTCTTCCAACGTAAATTCCAAATGGTTTAAATCATCTTGGCCTTGATTTGAAGAATTGTTACTCAACCAAATGGAAGCTTCATACGTATTGGTTGGATATAATAATGCCGATTTTATTTCGAGTAATTTGTTTCGTTTTTGTTGGTTAACTCCAAGGCAACTCCCATTTCTAAAATTTGCTTTTTTAAGCGAAACGCTGGATTCATCTTTATCGAATACATGGGCATAAAAGTATTTCGAAGAGTCAGAGACTATATAGTTGGATGATTTAACTAAAGTTGTGTCATTTTTAAAAGCCTCAATTTCTTGGTTCGCAGTAGTCGAAAATACAGTTTCATATTTTAAAATTCCGATAGAGAAATTGTCAATTTTTTCTAGCCAATTTACTGATCTAAGAATGTGCTTTTCTTCTATTACGGTTCTCTCATTTTTGTTCCAAATAACAAGAAACGGAAGGGTAGAGGGAATGTCTGGCTGAATGGCTTTTTTGTAAAAATTTGGAGCAAAAAACTGCATAGAGTTTCTGCCTTCTTTCAGTGAAACTCTAGTTAAGTAACTTGACGTAAGCGGCAAGCCTGTGTGATATGACAATAGCATTGACTTCAAATAAGTGTCATTTGTAGCCTCTTTCTCATAGTTTTCGCTGCCAATGTTATAATGTGGAATTGTGACTATGGCTTGAAAGTCATTAGGATTTATACTTTGGATAAGTTTCGAAAAATTGACGTCCAACTGTGCTTTGTCGAAACTGTTTTTTACTTGGCTAATGTTGCGACCAAACTCTAAGTGGTTTGGTAAGCCTTCGACAATCATAAGTACAGGAAGACTTAGCATTAAAACTGTCTTGCCTGCTTTCGATTGAATCTTCTCACACCAATAATTAATAAGGTAAAAAGCATAAATGGAAATGGCAAAGTAAAACACCCAAGCAAATCGGCCGATGGCTCTAAACTGTTTGAGTAGAGGAATATATTCCAAAAGATTTTCTAATCCCAACCGAAATGGTATTCCAAAAGAAAAAACAAGTAAGAGAATAGACGCTAAAAGTAGTTTATTCAATGGACGGACTTCTACTTTAGCAAAGTTTTTAAAGAAGTAAATTGCTATAAATGGTAGTAGTAAAATGGTTCCTAACCCGAGGTATGACCATCCTTCCCAAGTTTGAGTAAAGTTTGGCAACAAGTTAAAAGTGATTTCCTTTAGTGCTCCGTGGTGCGGTAGAAGCATGGTGTCAAAATCTGCGTAATATTCAAAAAATCCATAAGGGTTGTCGGTTCTAAATTCATGAGTATCACTAATCGCTTTTATTGTTAAAAAAGGAATCATTGATAGAATTACACTGCCTATAACGAACCAAGACTTTCTTTTTTTAAAGTGGTTCAGCGTACCGTCAATCAAAAAGTAGGCAATTAAGATGGAGATGGAAATAATGCCCAAATAAGCATGAATGAATAGCAATAGCGCATGAAAAATAGTGAGGTAAATTAAGTATTTGTTACTTTTTGTTGAACGTATATATTGCAGGAGCCACAGGAAACATAGTGGAATAACAAAGGAATACGAAAGGGCAAAATGACCTTGTATTCTGAAAATTTGTGGCGCTAATATTAATATTGCCCATGAGCCAAGTATGGCCAATAATGCATTGATTTTTAACTCACGTAGCAATTGAAAAAGCACCAAGGCTGAAATCAATAAAGAAAGTAGCATTAGGGCATTTAGAATGCCAATAGAATAATCTGAAATTGCAGGAAAAACTGCTTTCAATGGTTTAAGAATGCTCACCAAAATGGGATGACCATCGGTGTACAAAAAGTTCTCTCCGTACGGATAATTGAAACCTTCGAAGTTGCTGAGACTTTTGTTGTTTTTAATGTGGTAAGCGTTGGTGAAATAGTTTTTTACCCCATCTCCTTTGGCGCTAAATAAATAACTGTTCGGACTCAAAAAGGCTTCGCTGTAGAAGCACAAAACAAAAGCAAGTGCACCTAAAAAGGTAATGAAACGATAAAGGGAGATACTCTTCAACTTTTTTTTCAAAAGTAAGGAGTTCCTTCGATTACTTATTGCTGAATTGCTGCGACCTTAAATTTAATGGTAAATAGGTCTTTAATGGCTTTGTCGCCAAGGTTGTCGAAAAATGAGCCGGAGCCGTATCGAATGCCATATGCGGTTCTGTCAATGTCCACTTCGCCAATGGCTACCATTTTATTGCCGTCTTTTAACAGCGTAACTTCAAACTCGATGCGTTTTGAAATGCCCTTAATCTCTAATTCAGCGAATACGTTCAGCTTACCAGTACTAATTTTTTCACTTTTAAGAATGCTTAGCTTTCCTGTTGGATTTTCTTTTACCGCAAAGAAGTTAGAAGAAACTAAGATGTTCTGCAGTTTGTCATTTTGATCTTGATCTTCAATGTCGGTAATTTTGATGCTCATCATGTTAATAATAAATTCACCTTTTTTGATGATTCCATTTTCGAAGATGTAACTGCCCTTTTTTAACTGAATCACTCCCTGGTGCTGTCCTGTTACTTTGCGACCAATCCATTCTATTGAACTAATTTCTGTATTTACACGATAATTTTCTTGAGCAATAATACTGATGGTAGAGAAGAAGAAAATTAAAAAACAAAAGGCTATATTTTTCATTTTGATGTAGTTGGTGATTAGGGATTCAAATGTAGTGTGCTTCAATTTAGTATTGGAAACGTTTTGCATTTAATTTACAAAAATTAACAATGAAAAAATGGAATCATTGTAACGCGTTGTATTTACCTTTGAAGATATGTCAACACTGCAGCCCGAATTCCGTAAAATAATTCACATCGACATGGATGCGTTTTATGCTTCAGTAGAGCAATTGGACAACTCTGAATTGAAAGGAAAGCCACTGGCCGTTGGTGGCTCAAGAGAAAGGGGGGTAGTGGCCGCAGCAAGTTACGAAGCTCGAGCATATGGCGTTCATTCTGCCTTGGCATCGAGCATCGCTGCACGAAGATGCCCGCATCTAATTTTTGTAAAACCTCGATTTGAACGTTACAAAGAAATTTCTTCCCAAATTATGGAGATCTTTCAGAGTTATACCGATTTAGTGGAGCCGCTTTCGTTAGATGAGGCCTATTTAGATGTTACGTACAACAAAAAGGAATTAAAATCGGCGATTAAAATTGCCATGTTGATTCGGGAAGAAATCAAGGAGAAAGTTGGGTTAACAGCTTCTGCAGGTATCTCGTTCAATAAATTTTTAGCCAAAACCGCTTCCGATTTGGACAAACCAGATGGATTGAGTGTGATTTTGCCCGAACAAGCAATTCCCTTTATGCAACAATTGCCAATTGAAAAATTTCATGGTATTGGAAAAGTAACGGCCAAAAAAATGAACGGACAGGGAATTTTTACTGGTTCTGACTTAATGAAATTGGAACGCAGTGAACTCATTCGTCGATATGGAAAAGCGGGGAAACACTATTATAATATTGTAACGGCAAATGACCTTCGGCAGGTGAATACAGACCGTATTCGAAAATCAATAGGTGCAGAAAATACTTTCTCTAAAGATTTGTTTGATGAACATGAAGTGTTGGAAGCGTTGCAGCAGATTCATGAAACGGTAATGCGCCGAATTGAAAAGACGGAACGCAAAGGCAGAACGGTAACGCTTAAAATAAAATACCACGATTTTACGGTGAAGACGCGTTCCAAAAGTTTGGATCATTTTACTGGTTCCTCAGCGGTGATTTGGGAAATGGTATTGGAATTATTGCATCATCCTGAGTATCTGGAGAAAGAAGTTCGTTTGCTGGGCATTACGCTGTCTCAATTGGATAATGTAAGTAAAATGAAGGGATTAGCGGGTTATCAATTGACCCTCGATTTTTAGAAAATACTTCCAATTAACTGTTGTTTGGCAATAGGATAAAAACTAATTTTGGAGGCCTTATAAAAGAACTAAACGAGATATAAAATGAGTGTTTTAGTAAACAAAGATTCAAAAGTAATTGTACAAGGATTTACCGGAAGTGAAGGGACTTTTCACGCAGGTCAAATGATTGAATACGGAACAAATGTAGTTGGTGGTGTTACTCCTGGAAAAGGTGGTCAATCACACTTAGATCGTCCGGTTTTTAATACCGTTACTGAAGCAGTTGAAAAAGCTGGAGCTAACGTTTCAATTATTTTTGTACCACCAGCATTTGCTGCTGATGCAATTATGGAAGCTGCTGAAGCAGGAATTGGTGTTATCATTTGTATTACAGAAGGTATTCCTACAAAAGACATGATATTAGTGAAGCAATATTTGTCTGACAAGTCTTCCATTTTAGTAGGTCCTAACTGTCCTGGTGTTATTACTCCGGGTGAAGCGAAAGTTGGTATTATGCCAGGTTTTGTTTTCAAAGAAGGAAACATTGGGATTGTTTCTAAATCTGGAACATTAACATACGAGGCAGCTGACCAAGTGGTAAAAGCTGGCTTAGGAATTACAACTGCTATCGGAATTGGAGGAGATCCAATTATTGGAACAAACACTAAAGAAGCGGTTGAAATGCTAATGAACGATCCAGAAACAAAAGGTATCATCATGATAGGTGAGATTGGAGGTTCTATGGAAGCAGATGCTGCCAATTGGATTAAAGCTCACGGAACGAAGCCTGTTGTAGGATTTATTGCAGGTCAAACTGCTCCTGCGGGAAGAACAATGGGCCACGCAGGTGCAATTGTTGGTGGAGCTGACGATACTGCTGAAGCAAAAATGAAAATTTTAAGAGCTTGTGGAATTACTGTTGCAGATTCTCCTGCTGAAATTGGCAAGTTAATGGCCGATTTGATGAAATAGTTTTTTACGAAACTTTTTGTCATACAGAGCGGAGTCGAAGTATAGACAAAATCATATAAATAAAGCCCGTTTCAACAATTGTTGAAACGGGCTTTATGGTTAGTCTTAAAAATTGATAAGGTATCGGTATTATTTTCCAATCCCTAACAATACCCTTTCATTTTATAACTCAAAATACCAACCCATTCGTGCAATAACCAATACCATTCACTTATGGTTCTCGGATTGGGTAAAAATAGTTTTGTCAGTGAGAATCGGCCGTCCTCAGAACTCATATAGTCCACTTGAAACGGAGTTGGGCTAACGCCTAATTTTTTAAAACAGGCTAAACTTCTAGGCATGTGCGTAGCTGAAGTAGAAAGTAAAAGCTGGTCGTTTATGTTGACCAAATCTAAAGCATGTTTTGCATTTTCATAGGTATTACGAGATTGAGTGTCGAGCAAAATGTCTTCTTGCTTAACTCCTAAACTCAACAAGTATTTTTCAATGTGAACGGCTTCTACATTTTGCTTGTCGAGTCTACCCGAACCACCGGCAAATAGTATTTTTTTCACCTGACCATTAAAGTATAGCGGCAAAACATTCATTAAGCGTTCAGTATTACTGTAAAATGCCGTTTGATTATGATGCTTATCGTAATTTGAAATGCCACCCAAAACAATGGCAACATCGTATTGTTGAGAAGATTGAAATGGCGGAACTTGATTTTCCCAAATTCGACTTACTTCGTTAAAAATAAATTGGTTTGAAAAAAAGAGTAAAATGGCTAAAGCGCTTATTTTATATCTTTTTCTTCCTTTTTCTGCTTTTGAGCGAAAAGAAAACACCAATAGAA
>CAJXRL010000070.1 GCA_913059105.1 uncultured Flavobacteriales bacterium | reverse complement strand
AGATTTCTGCCTGTCTCGTGGGCTCGGAGATGTGTATAAGAGACAGGAAATAGGTCCTCAAAGTATTATATTTGAAACTAAATTCTTATCAAAGAAAGTAAAAGATGATAGCAGTAGAAGAGGCAAAAGAATTAGTTGAATTAAATACTAAAGCATTAGGTTCTATTTCTATTGAATTGACGGATAGTTTAGGCTATACCTTATCTGAAGATGTTATCGCAAGTATTTCTCTACCTCCTTTTCATCAATCTGCTATGGACGGATATGCCATTGGTTTATTTAAAGATGGCACACCATCCAACAAATTCAAATTAATAGGTGAAGTAAAAGCGGGCGATTCAGCTAGCATCTATTTAAAAGAAGGAGAAGCCGTTCGAATTTTCACAGGAGCAATGGTTCCAGAAGGAACGATGAGCGTAATCATGCAAGAAGTAGTTGAAGTCATTGCAAATGAAATTCAAATTAATCAAGAGATAAAAGCAGGAATTAACATTAGACCGACCGGCGAACAAATTAAAGCGGGAGAACTAGCTTTAGCTAAAGGCACTGTTCTTAGTCCTGCAGGAATTGGTTTTTTAAATGGCTTTGGCATTAGTGCTTTAAAAGTGCATTCGAAACCAAAAGTTGGATTGATTGTAACCGGGAATGAATTAATCAAAGCAGGGCAAGTCTTAAAACCTGGGCAGATTTACGAAAGCAATTCGGCAACGCTTGCAACTGCTCTTCAATCAAGCGACTATCATGTTTCAAAAATAGTAATTGTTGAAGATAATCTTGAATCTACCGTGCAGTTGATTAAAGCAATGATTGAAAGCATGGATGTGATTATTCTTTCGGGAGGAATCTCAGTTGGAGACTATGATTTTGTTGGAAAGGCGCTTAGCATCTTAAATGTGGAAGAAATTTTTTACAAGGTAAAACAGAAACCAGGCAAACCACTCTATTATGGCAAAAAAGGCAGCTGTAACATCTTTGCCTTACCCGGTAATCCGGCAGCGGCTTTGTTGTGTTATTACCAATACGTATTATATGCCTTGAGAAAAATGAGTGGAGAACCTTCTTGCTCCTTGGAAAAAAGAACGCTTGTTTCACAAAACGATTACCTAAAAAAGGGAGATCGAGCGCACTTTTTAAAAGCGTTAGCTAAAGACGGTTATGTGGAATTGCTCGACGGTCAAAGTTCTGCCATGTTACACACTTTTGCTGTGGCTAATGCAGTGGTTTATATTCCTGAAAATAAGAGCGGGATTAAAAAAGGAGAACAGGTAGAAGTTCAGATGCTGCCATAACCAATACCTTATTAACTAAATAATAACTCAGAAAAATGGCTAAATTTAGTGTTTAGCGCTATATCTTTGTTAATATAACGAACCTATGAAAAACTCTTCCTTAAAAATAAAAAGCAAATTATGGATAGTTGACCAGGAAGATACTTTCTTAGGCGAAGGAAGGATTCGATTACTCAAAGCAATTGAAGAATATGGTTCAATCACAAAGGCCGCAGGATCTATGAAAATGTCATACTTGAAAGCCTGGAAATTGGTGCAATCGATGAATCGAACAGCCGGTAAGGAATTGGTAATAAAAACATCGGGTGGTAAAGGCGGTGGCGGTACCACCTTAACTAAAAAGGGAAAAAGTGCCATTGAAATGTATCAAAAATTGAACAATAGCTGCCAGCAATTTTTAGATGTAGAATTTGAAAAACTAATGAAGGACTTTTGATGATTCCAATAAAAAAAGAAATTAGTGGTTTTGTTTTGGCTGGCGGAAAAAGCAGTCGGATGGGAAAAGATAAAGGTCTAATTGACTTTAATGGAAAACAAATGATTGAATATTCAATTCAAGCATTAAAGGAAGTTTGTTCATCGATATATATTATTTCAAATAATACTGACTACAATTCTTTTGGATATCCAGTACTTTCTGATCTTGTAAAAGAGAAAGGACCTTTGGCTGGAATTTGCACTGCCTTATCCATTTCAAAAACAGATTTAAATGTAATGGTAACTTGCGATAGTCCATACATCTCCTCTGCCCTGCTCTCTCATTTATTGGAACAATCAAAAGGCTACGAAGCAGTTGTTCCTTCATATAAGGCCAAGCTTTATCCGCTGACTGCTGTGTATACTAAAGCATGTTATGCTACATTGAGCAAAAGATTAGCAGAAGATAAACTGGCAGTAAAGTCTGCCTTAGAATTTGTTAAAACAAAGCAAGTGCAATTGTCCACAGAACTGCCTTTTTTCGATGAGAAAATGATGGCAAATATGAATACCCTAAAAGAACTGGAAATACATGAAGATTAATCTTAAATATTTCGGTTTGGTTAGTGAGATAGCAAAAACCAATGAAGAGTTTCTTGATATTGGAAAACAAGCAAGCTCAGAAGATCTTAGCCGTTTATTGGAAGAAAAATACAACAATTTGTATGAGGTAGATTATCGAATGGCCATTAACAAAACCTTAATAAATAAATCCGTTGAGTTAGCCGAGAACGATACAGTTGCTATTCTTCCTCCATTTTCTGGAGGCTAGACTTAATTTAGATAAAATGTCATTGACAAAAGAGGAAAAAAACCGGTACAGCAGGCAAATTCAGTTAAATGAGATTGGCGTCGATGGTCAGGAAAAACTAAAAAAGGCCAAAGTTCTAGTTATTGGAGCTGGTGGATTAGGCTGCCCTGTTTTGCAATATCTTGCAGCGGCAGGAATTGGTGCAATTGGTGTCATTGATTTTGATTTAGTTGAAGAGAGTAATCTGCATCGACAAATCTTATTCAACTCTTCACTAATTGGAATAAATAAAGCAATCGCAGCTAAAGAACAATTGGAAAAATTAAATCCCTTTGTAACGATTACTGCATATCCCAAAAAGTTAGATTATCAAAATGCAGTATCTCTTTTTAAGGATTACGATTTAATTATAGACGGAACAGATAATTTTGCTACCCGATACTTGGTGAACGATGCATCTCTTTTAGCTGGGAAACCATTTGTATACGGTGCAATTCATCGTTTTGAAGGTCAAGTAGCCGTTTTTAATTACAAAAATGGCCCTACATATCGCTGTCTTTTCCCAACGCCGCCAAAAGCTAATACAATCCCAAACTGCAGTGAATCAGGAGTATTAGGTGTATTGCCAGGAATTATTGGTACGTATCAAGCCAATGAAGCTTTGAAAATGATATTGGGTATCGGAGAAACACTATCTGGAAAGTTGATGTTAATCAATACTCAAAACAACTCCACGACTCTTATTAAAGTGGACAGGATTGATGCAGCAATCAAGAAGCAATTAGCGATGTCTATATCACCCGATAACTATATTATCGATTGTGAAACAACAGCATCAGTTAGAGAAATAACCGTTGAAGAACTCAAAGAAAAACTAGCTTCAAATGAAGCCATCCAATTTATAGATGTAAGAGAGTTGAATGAATTACCTCAAATAGCTGAGTTGAGTGGCTTGAAAATTCCTTCCAAACAGATTTCAGATTCTTATGCTAAAATTTCAAAAAACAAAACTGTAGTAATATATTGCCAAACAGGAAAAAGAAGCAAAAGAGCCGTCTCATTCCTTCAAGAAGAATTAGATTTTAACACGCTTTGGAATCTGCAAGGTGGAATAGAATCTTGGTTAAACAGTGAATCCAATAAAGTGAATTTGATTAAAGAAACGATATGAGTACAACCCAAAGTCCCGAGAAAAAACCAAAAAAAGTGTTCATTGAAGGAGCGATTAGTTCTGAGTTTATAGCAGAGTCAATTGCTAAACATCAAACAAAAACAAGCATTGGTGCTCATAATATCTTTTTGGGTCAAGTACGTAATGATATCATTGACGGAAAAGAAGTTAAGGCCATCGAATATACTGCTTATGCAGAAATGGCTGAAAAAGAGATTCATCGAATAAGAGAAGAGGCCTTCGAAAAGTTTGATTTGGTCTGTATGCACATCTACCACAGCTTAAATATGGTAAGAACTGGAGAAGTTTGTCTCTTTGTATTTGTTTCGTCAGCACATAGAGATGCCTCTTATAATGCTTCTAGATTTATTGTAGAAGAATTAAAAGCCAAGGCACCCATTTTTGGAAAGGAAATTTTTGAAGACGATACACATATTTGGAAAGTAAATAAGTAAAAGATTAAAATGATAGACATAACGCATAAATTCAATACCCTCAGAATTGCAACAGCTCAAGCTATTGTAAAAGTTTCACATCAGGATACTATTGATGCCATTAAAAACAAAACGGTTCCCAAAGGAGATGTGCTTGAAATGGCAAAAGCCGCTGGTTTATTAGGAATAAAACAAACGGCCAACATCATCCCTGATTGCCATCCTATGCCAATTGAGTACACTGGCATTTCCTATGAAATAAAGGATCTTGACCTAATTATTAAAGTAAAGGTTAAAACCATTTACAAAACTGGGGTTGAGGTTGAAGCCATGCATGCAGCATCTGTTGTATCGCTCACTTTATATGATATGCTCAAGCCCATTGATAAAGGCATCGAAATTCATTCTATTAAATTAGTCGAAAAAAAAGGTGGGAAATCTGATTTTAAAGATAAATTCAGAAAGGATTTAAAAGCAGCTGTTATTGTTTGTTCAGATACTATTTCGGCAGGCACAAAGGTAGATGCTGCGGGTAAAGCCATTATTGAAAAACTTAAAGCTTGCGATGTTGGAATAAGCAATTACGATATTATTCCTGATGAGATTGAAGCCATTCAGCAAAAAGTGAAAGGTTATTCTGAACAAAAAGTTGACCTGATTATTTTCACTGGAGGAACAGGGTTATCAGTAAGAGATGTTACTCCTGATGCAATCAAACCTTTACTAGATCGAGAAATTCCCGGTATAATGGAAGCTGCAAGAGCGTATGGCCAAGATAGAACTCCGTACTCTATGCTTTCTCGAGGAGTTGCAGGAGTGATTGATAGCTCTCTTGTACTTACGTTACCGGGCTCGACAAACGGAGCCAAAGAAACAATGGATGCCCTCTTCCCTTCTCTGCTGCATATATTTAGGATATTCAAGGGTGCTAGACACGATTAAATTTATTAGATAGAAAAACCAAAACACCTTGATTCTTTATAAATATGGAAGGCTAACAAAAATAAATGTGGACTCTTATTTTTATCTAATGATTAACCAATAGCAACTGGTTATATTGATGTACAAATTGGCTTTATTAAGTGATTTCGACAATAATTACATAACTTGAAATTTTATTTTAGGAACCTGTTTATTTATTCATTTTGAAAAGAAGAGATTTTGTTAAAAAATCAACATTGAGTGTATTTGCGACACTTATTGGATCAAAAATTATTTTTGGCGCAAATTTACTGGAAGGATACATGCCTCTGGCTTTGGAAGACTCGGATCCGTTTAAAATATTTAATAAGCACGAGGATATGATTGTGCTCAATGACAAACCTTGGAATATAGAAGCAAAAGCACATTTGTTGGATGATAAAATCACACCCAACTCAGCTATGTTTGTTAGAAATAATGGATTATTACCTGAAGACCTTGATGCAAAAAAATGGACACTAACAATAGATGGAGAATCTGTCATTGACAAAACAACATATACCTTAGCTGATTTACAATCAAAATTTAAGCTTCATACTTACCAATTAACTATAGAATGTGGAGGAAATGGGAGAAGTGAATTTAATCCACCTGCAAAAGGAAATCAATGGACAATCGGTGCAGTGCACTGTGCCACTTGGACAGGTGTTCGATTAAAAGATGTTTTAGAAGATGCAGGTATTAAAAGTGATGCTGTGTATATAGGTTTCCATGCTACAGATATTCATTTAACTGGAAACTCTAATAAAGAGACTATTTCCAGAGGATGCCCTATGTCAAAAGCGCTTCAAGATGAAACTATTTTGGCATTCAAAATGAATGGAGAAGCTATTCCTTTAGTACATGGTTATCCATTACGTTTGGTAGTAGGTGGATGGCCAGCCTCGGTTTCCGGAAAATGGGTGAATAGAATTAGTGTCCGTAACAGAATCCATGATGGTGCAAAAATGGAAGGGGCTTCCTATAGAATACCTTGTGAACCAATTGCTCCAGGGGAAAAAGTGAAAGATGAGAATATGTGCATTATTGAATCTATGCCTGTAAAATCTTTAATTACTTATCCAAAATCTGGCGCAATGATAAAAAAAGGACAAGCCTTAACAATTAGAGGTCATGCTTGGGCTGGAGATCTGGAGGTTAACAAAATGGAATATTCTATCGATTTTGGTTCTACCTGGACATCCTGTGCTATTGAAAAGCCTGCAAATCGATTAGCTTGGCAACATTTTAAAGCAACAATAAACTTCCCAGAAAAAGGCTATTACGAAGTTTGGGCAAAGGCAACGGATGCTCTAGGCGCTGCACAACCCATGATAGTACCAGGGTGGAACCCTAAAGGGTATTTAAATAATGCGTGTCATAGAATTGCAGTAAAAGTAAATTAAATGTCTACAGAGGATAATTTTAAGAGGCAGGAAAGAAAAGCATATCGCATGGTGATAATCCTTTTTAGTCTTTTTTTTGTCTTTATAGCAGGCTCTTTTCTTCATAGTAAGATTAAGACCTATTTTGGGGGTAATCAATCGCATACAAATAAAGCGGCAGGAACTACTATTGAATCCGGAATTAAAAATGGGATTCACATGAGAACTGGATTAATTGCAGCTCAAGGATTTATGACTGTCGTTAATAATTGCACGAGTTGCCATTCTTCTAAAATAATTATTCAGAATCGAATGAACAAGGAAAGTTGGAATACAACGATCAAGTGGATGCAAGAGACACAAAGTCTTTGGGATTTGGGAAAAAATCAAGAAATTATAGTCAATTACTTAACCAACAACTATCCCATTGAGGACAAGGGGAGACGCGAAAATTTATTAGACATATATTGGTATGAATTGGAAAATTAAGATCGTATTGTTTTTGCTTATTCTTTCTGCTTGCGAGTCAGACAAAGTGAATAAAGTTGAAAATAAAATTTTAGGTGAAGAGCTAATTAAAAAGGACTACTTAATTGAAATTGATGAATATATAAGAATAGCCAAACAGCCAAACATTAAACTCTTAGATTTTAGAAAAAAAGAAGCCTATGATAAAGAACATATAGAAGGTGCTCTAAATATTTGGAGAACAGATATTGAAGATATATCCTATCCTTATAATGGCATGATGGCTAGTCGCAGTCAAATAGAAACCTTATTTTCTAATTTAGGTATTGCGACTAATGATACAATTATCATTTATGATGATAATGGATTGTGCAATGCAACAAGATTATGGTGGTTATTGCAAAATTATGACTTCAGCAATCTAAAATTATTACAAGGAGGGCTTAGCGAATGGAAAGCAAACAATGGTTTAGTTACAACGGAAATTCCAAGTATTCAAAAGGCAATTTTTAAGCTTACAGATAGGCCCTCAATGAAGTATTACGTTTCAAAAGAAGAGGTGCAAAAGGCGTTAAATACAAATACAGTTATTTTAGATACAAGAACCCTTGATGAGTTTTCAGGAAAAAGACAAAAAAAAGGTGCAGCAAAAGGAGGAAGAATCAATAATAGCATTCATATAGATTGGGCAGAAGCTATAGACTACAATGGTGATAAAAAAACAAAATCTCTTGAAGAATTGGAATCTATTTATAGTCAATTGCAGATAGAGAAAGATGCGCCAGTAATTGTTTACTGTCATAGTGGTGTGCGCTCAGCTCATACCACTTTTGTATTGACACAATTATTAAATTATACAAATGTGAAAAATTATGATGGCTCCTGGACAGAGTGGAGTTATTTTGATGACTTACCCTCTAAAAAAGACAGTGCAACGCTACAAATGCATTAAGATAAGGTAGTTTATCAGCAATGGAGACTATCGATTTTTAAATTTTTCAGATGAATTAAAGATTCGGAATTTGTAATTCATGCGCACACTCCTAATAATATGACTATTTAAATTTATTAGCACCCCAAAAATATACAAGCCAACTCAATACTGAATTGGTCTTCCTTTCTATTTCATGTTACACACACGATGCAATCGTGCGGCAGCGGGGGAAAGCTAGCACTTATAAAAAAGAGAGAATGTAGAATCGTTTTTTTCTATAATTGCTGTAAACCGATGCAACTTAAATGCCTTAGGTTGGTTTTATTTATAGGCAGGCCAAAATTGGCAAAAACTAGAAAATTAATGACCAAGAATACAGCATACACAGAAATAGAATTAGACCGTATTATTGAGATGGCTTGGGAAGACCGCACACCCTTTGAAGCCATACTTTTTCAGTTTGGATTGCCCGGGAAACAGGTTATTAAAGTAATGAGAGCGAATCTTAAGGAGTCAAGTTTTAAGCGATGGCGTAAACGTGTGAATAGTGGCATAAGCAAAAAGCATCTTAAAAAACGGAATCCAGATATTACACGTTTTAAATGTTCACGGCAAAAGGCTATTTCAGGAAATAAAATCAGTAAGCGCTAATGAATGATTTGTTTAAGAATAAAACGCCATTGTTTCCAACTACTTACAATGAAATAGAACAACGTGTTCGAGGTATCAATCCTTTAAAGTATGGTAAAACTAGAAATTTTATAGATGGTGCTGTTACACATCTATCGCCCTATATTTCTCGTGGAGTTATTTCGACAAAACAGATTCTTTCAAAAATATTAAAACAAGGGCATAAACCTGAAGTTATTGAAAAATTCATTCAAGAACTCGCTTGGCGAGACTATTGGCAGCAGGTTTGGATTGCTAAAGGCGATGACATTAATACCGATATAAGAAACAAACAAACCCCTGTTTCAAATACTGATATTCCAGAAGCTATTGCAAAGGCATCTACGGGAATTGAAGCTATAGATATCGCGATTAGCACTTTTTACAAGACAGGGTATTTACATAATCACATGCGAATGTACCTTGCATCAATGGCTTGCAATATAGCCCAGAGCCATTGGAAATTACCTGCACAATGGATGTATTATCATCTGTTGGATGCAGATTGGGCAAGCAATGCGTTAAGTTGGCAATGGGTCGCAGGAGCGAACAGCAATAAGAAGTATTATGCTAATCAAGAAAACATCAATAAATACTGCTATACAAATCAAAAAAACACATTTTTGGATGTGCCCTATGAGGCATTTAGTACACTTGAGATTCCTGAAGTATTACAAGAGATAACTATTCTAAATTTAGAGACACCATTGCCCTCATCCCCTTCAATATTAGTTGACGAAACCTTGCCTACGCTACTCTATAATTTTCATAATCTAGACCTGTTTTGGAAAAAAGAAATTTCAGCTAATAGAATTTTGTTGTTAGAACCATCGTATTTTAAACAGTACCCCGTATCACAAAAGACGATTGATTTTATACTCGCTCTTTCAAAAAATATAGCAGATATTCAAGTATATGTTGGTGAGTTTGATGAATTAGTAAAGTCGCATTCATTGGGTACTATTTATTACAAGGAGCATCCGTTAAACAGGCATTATAGGGGAACTGAGGAATCAAGGGATTGGATGTTTTCCGTTGAAGGGTATTATCCTTCATTCTTCGCCTTCTGGAAAAAATGCAAAAAAGAACTGACCTATTGAAGAAGCAAACTATCAATATCGTATGGATAAAACGAGACCTTCGTTTGCAAGATCACGAACCACTTTTAAAAGCAGAAAATACGGGCGTACCCTACATTATTATTTATCTTTTTGAACCCAAATTACTTGTGCACCCGGATACAAGCACGCGACATTTACAATTCGCGTACCATTCATTACTAGCGATGAATGAAACACTTGACCCTTTCCAAAGAAAAGTGGAAATTTTCTATGCGGAAGCTATAACAGTATTCACTTATTTGGTCGAATATTTTAAAATAGAAAAGGTATTTAGTTTTCAGGAAAGCGGTACGCAAGTCACTTGGCAACGTGACAAACAGATTGCTAAATTCTGTCGAGAAAACAACATCGCGTGGCAAGAATCTCAGCGTGATGGGATTATTCGGGGTATTAAAAATAGAGATACTTGGAGTGCAGCATGGTACCGCACAATCCATCAATCAGTAATGCAGAATACTTATTCCATTTCTGAAATAACTCCCCTAACACACCCCTATTCTTTACCGCCAAAATTAATTACTCAACTAGAAGCCTACCCAAAACAATACCAACCAGCAGGAGAACAAAATGCGTGGCGTTATTTAAAATCATTCACAATTCAAAGAGGGTTTAACTATCAAAAGTACATTTCAAAACCTACGGAAAGTAGAATGGCTTGTAGCAGATTATCTCCATACATAGCTTGGGGAAATTTGAGTATTAAGCAAGCTTTTCATTTTATAGGCACGCATCCAAATGGGACCAAAAATAGCCGTGCGTTCTCTGCGATGCTCACCCGATTGCATTGGCATTGTCACTTTATACAAAAATTTGAAATGGAATGTAGCTATGAAACTCAATGTATAAATAAAGGCTATGAGTTATTGCCTCACACTAAAAATGAAGCATTTATTAAAGCTTGGAAAAAGGGTATGACCGGTTACCCGCTCATTGATGCCTGCATGAGAGCTGTTGAACAAACAGGCTGGATTAATTTTCGAATGCGAGCAATGTTAGTTTCGTTTTTAACACTAAATCTAGATCAAGATTGGAGAGAAGGTACATACCATTTGGCCAAACAGTTTTTAGATTACGAACCCGGCATACATTATCCGCAGTTTCAGATGCAAGCGGGAACTACGGGCATTAATACGGTACGATTGTACAATCCTGTAAAAAACTCACAAGAGCACGATCCCGAAGGCATTTTCATAAAAAAATGGGTTCCGGAACTTAGTACTGTTCCACAAGCTCATATTCACGAACCTTGGAAAATGACGGCTATGGAACAAACTTTTTGTGAAGTCCACATTGGCGTTGATTATCCGTTGCCTGTTGTAGCATTGCAAGAAAGCGCTAGGCTGGCTAGAGATAAAATATGGGGACATAAAAAGCATCCTTTAGTTCAAAGAGAGAAAAAACGCTTGTTACAAAAGCACGTTAATAAGAACAGATAATATGAAATATAACAGACAAGATATTGCAGATTTAGACCGAATTACGAGACTAAAAATTATCAATTCAGCTACCGGTATTAAACCTGCAAATTTAATAGGAACAATAAGTAATAACAAAAGAACTAACCTAGCTATATTTCTGTCTCTTATACACATCTCCGAGCCCACGAGACAGGCAGAAATCTC
>CAJXRL010000069.1 GCA_913059105.1 uncultured Flavobacteriales bacterium | reverse complement strand
CGAGATTTCTGCCTGTCTCGTGGGCTCGGAGATGTGTATAAGAGACAGGTATACTGTGTGCTACTCCATCTACGATAAAATAATATACAAATTTGACAGCAATGCAGCAGAGGGAAAAATTATTCCAAACTGGTTGATGACTGCCGTTTCAACTTTTGGATTAGGATTTCAGTTGTTGTTGATAAGCGTCTTCTTAATCATTGGCTGGAAAGCTTATATTATTCCATTTTTTATAGGCTACTCCGTTATGATTTTTGTCTTTATCGGACTTCGAAAGGCCTTGTGAATTAGATGAGATTAACTCTTATTTTTCTCTTTTTCAGATGAGTGTTGTTTAGTTTCTCAATAAGAGGAATCGCCTTTTTTGCTTTAACAGCAATAAATGCACAATCATCTTTTAACTCAATTACACCTAAGTCGGTTGGTTTTAAATCTCCTTTTTTGAAGCAAATGCCGGCAATATCACCTTTCGATATTTTGTCTTTTCTTCCTCCAGAGATAAATACAGTTTTCCAATCAGGAATAGATGGCATTGGCCGATCTGTTAATTCTTCCTCTTCTATTACAGGAATAAAATCTGGAAAAGGTTCGTTTTTCCAATGAATAACAAAAGCAGTTCCGTTGGTATTCATCCTTGCAGTTCTTCCGTTACGGTGTGTGAACTCTTCTCTTCTATTTGGAAGTTGATAATGGATAATAAAATTTAATTCAGGAACATCAATTCCTCTTGCTGCCAAATCGGTAGCAATAATTAGGCGATGTGTTCCATTTCTGAACTTCATCAATGTTCTTTCTCGATCAATCTGATCCATTCCCCCATAAAAACAACCGTGAGGGATGTTCTTTTGCTCTAAAAAATCGCTCACTCTCTGAATGCTATCTTTAAAATTGCAAAAAACAATTCCCGATTTATTTCCCAAGTGTGCCAAAGTTGCCGCCAAGGTTTCTAGTTTGTCTTTTTCAGGAGAAAGCACACTTTTTAATTTCAATTTAGTGATTCCTTCTTTTAGGAAGTTTACAGTTTTTGGGTCTTTCAATCGTACGAAATGAGGCACTTCAACACCCTGTGTAGCAGAAGTTAGGATTCGTTTTTCTAATGCGAATAAGGAAGAAATAATGTCTTTCATTTCTTTCTCAAAACCAACTTCTAGAGACTTGTCAAATTCATCGAGTACCAATGTTTTGATAAACTCTGAGGTAAAAGAATGTCGGCGCATGTGATCGGCAATTCTTCCAGGAGTACCTACCAATATTGCAGGGCGATGTTTTAAATCCATTTTATCTTTTGACCCCGATTTACCACCGTAAAAAGCATTTGTTTTAAAACCGGTACCCATTTCACGAATCACTTGGTTAATCTGAATAGCCAATTCTCGAGATGGAACTAAGATCAAAATCTGTATTTCGTTACAGTCTTCGTCTAATCTTTCAATAATAGGAAGCAGAAATGCTAAGGTTTTACCGGTTCCAGTTGGACTCAGTAAAATTACATCTGACTCAGATTGAATAGCTTCTTGAGCCTTTACTTGCATTTCATTCAATTTCTTAATGTTCAGTTTTGCAAGTATGTCAGCTTGGTTCTTCTGTGCTTTTCCCATGAGACAAATTTAGGCTAATAAAAGCTGTAATTATCGGTGCTTGTTAACGTTTGTCAAGTAGTACTTTTGCTTCGATAGCTTTCGTAATTTTGAGTGGTGAAAAGAGTACAAGCACTTTTAAGTTTATTATTGCTATTCGGTTTTTTGAGTAGTACAATGGGCATTAATGTGTACAAGCATTTCTGTGGCGACTTATTAGAAGATGTAAGCTTTTTTGTCAAAAGCAATCCATGTGCTGATGAAGGTGGAGAAGATGCTTGTAATGCAGGAAAAGAAATGGATTGCTGTAAAGATCAAACTGAGTTCTATCAGTTGGACGTGCAATTAATTAAACAATCTAATAATCAAGAGGATTTTAGTGTAGCTCCAATAGAAATTGAATTAATTAGTCTTTCATTATCCGACTTGGAAGTAAATGAACAAACTTTTGGGTTTGATGAATTACCTCCGCCAAAATATAACAATCCACTGTATCGGCAATTTCAACGTTTGCTATTTTATGGTTGATTATTAATTCACGTTAAGAATATAATAATGAACAAAAACATAAAAATTACAAGGATGAAAAAGATATTATTTATACTAGCATTATTCTCTTTTACTTTAAGTTACGCACAGAAGAAAGAGGAATCAATCAAAGAAACTACATTTAAGGTAGAAGGTGTTTGTGACATGTGTGAAAAAAGAATTGAAGCTGCTGCATTAAGAACCAAAGGCGTTAAATTAGCCGAGTGGGACAAAAAGAGCAAGGATTTAAAAGTGGTTTACAATTCTAAAAAGGTAAACGTAGAAACAATCCAAAAATCTGTTTCTGGAATAGGCCATGATACTCCAACAGCTAAAGCTGATAGCAGTAATTATGCTAAACTACCTAATTGCTGCCGTTACCGAGACGGAGCAAAGTGCTCACACTAAAAGGTAGTCTTATGAAAAATATACTATTAGTCCTCTTGCTTATGCAAGTTGGAATAAGCACGTCGTATGCTCAGAAAGAATTGACGGGAGCTGTAGTGAATGTGAATCAGAAAGGACGAATTGAACCTGTTCCATTTGCAAATGTTCATTGGCAAGGAACCAACTACGGAACAACTACTGATACCAATGGCCTTTTTCGTTTGGCAGTGCCAGAGAATGCACACTTTTTAATTACCTCGTTTATTGGATTCAAAGCCGATACGCTTCGAGTAGAAGACTTTGATTATACTATAAGTATTAGCTTAAAGAAAAGCTCTAACGTTATTGGAGAGGTTGAAGTTGAATATCGCCAAAAAGCGTCACAGATGTCGTTTATTAATCCTTTGGCGACTATTACCATGAATGAAAAGGAACTCTTTAAAGCAGCATGTTGTAACCTTTCCGAGAGCTTTGAAACAAACCCTGCGGTGGATGTCAATTTTACGGATGCCGTTACTGGAACAAAGCAAATTAGAATGTTAGGGTTAAACGGACCTTACACCATGATTTCAAGGGAAAATATGCCGGGAATAAGAGGATTAGGAAATGCTTTTGGGTTGTCTTTTGTTCCAGGAGTTTGGGTTAATTCAATTCAAGTAACCAAAGGGGTTGGTTCTGTTGTGAACGGTTATGAGAGCATTGCAGGTCAAATTAATGTGGAGTTGATTAAGCCAGATTTGGGTGAGCAGACTTTTGCAAATGTGTTTACAAATTTAGGTGGCAGAGCTGAGTTAAATGTTGGCCATACGGAACAACTGAATAAGCATGTTGGTACAACACTTTTAATGCATGGCAACACTCGATTATTTGAAGTAGATGCAAATGACGATGGTTTTAGAGATTTTCCTTTACAAGATCAAATTAATGTGCTAAATCGTTGGAAATTCAAGTCGGATAAAGGGTTAATGGGGCAAGTTGGATTTCACTTTTTGAAGGAAGAAAAAGTTGGCGGACAAACGGATAAGTACATTGATGACAATGTAAATAGATTTGATTGGATAGGACCATACCGAATAAACATCGACACGGAAAGTGCAGAATTGTTTGGAAAGATTGGCTATGTTTTTTCTGATTTCAAATACAAAAGCATGGGCTTTTTGTGGTCGGTGAAACAACATGAGCAGAATTCAATTTTTGGAAACAGGAAGTATGATGTTCGTCAACGGAGTGGTTATGCAAACTTTATTTATCAATCAATAATTGGCAATAGCAATCATCAATTTAAAACTGGAGCAAGTTTTGTTTACGATGAATATGAAGAGGGTTTTCAATCCGAAAGTTTTAATCGGGTAGAACGAACTCCCGGAGCATTTTTTGAATACACCTTAAAACCCAATGCTAATTTCACTCTAGTAGCTGGATTGCGAGGCGATTACCATAATATTTATGGAGTATTTGCTTCACCGCGATTACATGTGCGCTATGCTTTAAGCGAAAGCATGGTTGCAAGAGCACTGGCAGGAAGTGGTCAACGTTCACCAACAGTCTTAATGGAAAGGCAATCGTTAATGGCTACTTCTAGAGTTTTTAATTTCTTTGGCGATAACAAAGATGGAGTTTATGGATTGGATATGGAAAAAGCTTGGAATTTTGGTTTCAACTTGACAAAAACGTTTACGTTAGATTACAGAGAAGGAAGCATACAATTTGATGTGTACCGAACGCAATTTGAAAACCAGGTCGTGATTGATTTGGAAAATAGTTATGAAGTAAATATTTATAATTTAACAGGAGAATCGTTTTCAAATACAGCGCAATTGCAAGTAGATTATGAGTTAATTAAATTCTTAGATGTTCGGTTAGCATATCGTTGGGTGCAAGTACAAACCGACTTCAATAAAGGCGGAATAGAAGATAATCAAGAGCTTTTACAGCAACCGTTTACGCCGGAGCACCGATTCTTTGTCAATTTTGGGTACGCTACTAAAAAGACCCTGAAGGAATCAAATTGGACAGTTGATTTTACTACGCAATGGTTTAGTGAACAACGAATCCCCTCCACGGAAGGAAACTTGATTAACAACCGGAGAAATGAGTTATCGCCAAGTTTTTTCTTGTTGAATACACAAGTAACTAGAAACTTCAACAAGCGATGGGCAGTTTATGGGGGAGTAGAAAACATATTAAATTACAGACAAGATGATCCAATTATTGATGCGGAGAATCCATTTGGAAATGAATTTGACGCAAGCATGGTGTGGGGACCGATTTTCGGTAGAAACATGTATGCTGGAATGCGTTGGAAGATAGCAAAAGAGAAGAAGTAAAATAATCTTTTGTTTCAATGAAGGTCTTGCTTGAATGCATGGCCTTTTTTTATTTTGTAGCTTTTAATGAATTCAAGGGAGCTAAACATTAAAGTGCTAAAATTGTAGTTCTGATTGATTCGAATTACAATGGATATTTTTAAATTAAATTAAATGAGGTTTCCGCTACTTACTTTGATTTCTATCATTAGTATAAATTCTTGTAAAGATTCTGACAATGAAATTATAACCTCTGAAAATCAACAAAAATATAAGACGGAAAATGTAATCATTGTAGTAGTTGATGGGCCCAGGTATTCGGAAACTTGGGGTGATTCGTTACACCAATATCAGCCAAGACTCGCCAATGATTTAGCTGCAGAGGGATCAGTTTATACTAACTTTTATAATAATGGAGTCACTTTTACGAATCCGGGGCATACCGCAATTACTACCGGCAATTATCAGGATTTGGATAATTCAGGCAAGGCAATTCCTGATAGTGCCTCTATTTTTCAACATTGGCTGAAAGAATCAGAGGAAGATTCAACAAAAGCTTGGCTGATTACAAGCAAAGATAAACTACAAGTTTTGGCGAATTGCCAAGACAGTCTTTGGAAAAATTTATATATGCCATCTACCAATTGTGGCGTTGGAGGCAATGGGGTAGGGAGTGGATATCGCAAAGATAGCTTGACTTTCATTCAGATTCGATCTATTTTGAATACGCATCATCCTAAGCTAACGTTAATTAACTTTAAGGAGCCGGACGGTTCGGGACACAGAAATGATTGGAATGCGTATTTAAAAGGCATAAGAAATACCGATGAATATGTATATCAGATTTGGAACTTGGTTCAAAGTGATGCTACATATGCCAATAAAACTACCCTGTTTGTAACCAATGATCACGGAAGGCATCTAGATGGACATCTTGATGGATTTGTTTCACATGGAGATGATTGTATGGGCTGCAGACATATTAACTTATTTGCTATAGGTCCTGATTTTAGAAAAGGTCAGATTTTGGAATTAAATAGAGGGCAAACAGATCTATCAGCCACGGTAGCAGAATTAATGGGTTTTGAATTCTCTGCAGGACAAGGTAGCGTGATGAGAGAATTATTTAAGTAGCGTATTTAAGAAGGGGTTCTTTATTGTTTACAGGAAAATCTGATTAATAAAATTATTCTGAAATATTGAAAATCACATTTTTAACTGCAGTTAAATCATGTCCTTCTTTTGTTTCATTCTGCAACAAACGTTTCGATTCAGGTAATTCAAAAACTTCTTTCATATTGCGCAAAGCTCCAGCAGGAACTTGCTTCTCTATAAGTAATTGCATCAGTTCTTCCCGATTAAAATGTAAAATACTTTCAGAAAGTTCATTTGCTAAAATGATTCTATTCTTGATTCGTAGTTGGTTGTCTGAGAACCTGGCATCTGAGCTTAAATGGTCATTGTTTAATACTTCGCATAACTTTAAGAATTGGCGGTTCGTGCCGATGGCCAAAACCACTTTTTTCCCATCTTTACAAGTAAACAATTCACCATAAGGTGCAATGTTTGGGTGCAAGGTTCCCATAGGTTGGGCAATGTGTCCGCTCATGACCCAATTGGTAGCTTGGTTAGCCAATGAGGCAAGTGCGGCATCATATAATGAAACAGAAACTTTCATGGCTTTCTGTTCTTTTTTAGTTTGCAGTAAGGCTACTAACAAGCCTTCTTTTAAATGGTGAGCCGCTAGTATATCAATCAAAGCAACTGGTATTTTGCACAATTCACCCGTAGCCGTTCCGCTCATGCTTAAGAAGCCGCTTTCTGCTTGTAAAACCACATCGTACGCCGTTCTTTTTTGCTTTCCAAACCCTGTTATCTCTCCATATATTAAATTGGAATTCAGTTTCTTCAAGCTCTCAAAGTCGAGTCCCAACTTTACAGCATCGCCAGGTTTGAAATTGGCAATGACAACATCAGCTTGCTCCATCTCACGGTTCAACTTATCCCGATCTTGTTTGTCCTTTAAATCCATGAACCAACTTTCTTTGCCCCAATTCACACTGCTGTAATATGCCGAGAAAGGATGAGATTTGTCTTCGCTTGCCAATTTCCAACTTCGAGTTACATCGCCACCGGTTTTTTTGTTTTCAACCTTGATTACTTTTGCACCTAATTCAGCAAAGAATACGCCCACCGACGGACCTGCCAAAACACTTGCAAGTTCAATTACAGTTAAGCCTTCAAAAGGTTTCATTTGGTGGCTGTTATTAATCCATATTTCCACAATCCTGTATCTAAGCTGCTTAACAAGTGGTAGCACATTTTAGTGTTGGCCTCTTGGGTTTTTGAAAATCGTTTTCCTATGATTCGATGTGCGAAATTATAAACTACAGCGGCATAGTAGAATTTTCTCAAGCGAACAATGCTTGGTCGAATTCGCTCTGTTTCATCAATGCAGGCAATGTTTTTAAATTGTAGTTCATTTAAGTTTGTTCGGTACTGTTTCTCCGTATCTAAACTGATAACGCTACAGCCATTAAATGCATCAGTATACAATGATTTATATTCTTTATCTGTAAGGCTATCTTTTCCTTGTAGATTATCGGCTATGGCAATTCTACCTCCAGGTTTCAGCAGACGTTGTGCTTCGCGAAGAAAAGCAATTTTGGGTTCAGCGTAGCAAATGCTTTCCATTCCAGTAATTAATGTAAAGCTTTCATCTTCAAAAGTGGTGTTGCAATAATCCATTACCTGAAAAGTGACTAAATGAGCTACGCCTTCTCTTTTGGAATTTTCAATGGCTTTTTCTGCCTGGTGGGGGGTAAGGGTAATTCCAATTCCTGTACACCCAATTTGTTTGGCAAAATGAATGAGTGTTCCGCCAACACCGCAACCTGCATCTAAGACATGATCATTTTTGCTTAATTGAGCCACTTCCATCATTTCGTTGTTCAGGTTAACCAAGGCTTCGCTCAACTTTTTGGTGTCTTTTTTCCAAATGCCCAAATTGAGCTGCATGTTTTGGTCCATTCCCCATGCATCTCTGTATGCGTTGTCGCACTCTTCGTAGTAACTTACAATGGCTTCTTTTTGCTCTATCCAAGAGCTATTTTCAATGTTTTTCTGCTGTTTCACTAAAATGGAATTATTATTGCAAATCTAATGAGACAAAACGAACAGTTATGAAAACAACGATATACTTATTCACGATACTACTGGCTTTGAATGCTTGCAAGGGAAAGAAAGAAGTGATGACAACAGAAGAAAAAGCTAAAACTGAATCTGCAGCTCAAGAAATGACTGATGCTGAGCGAGAAGCAGCAATAGTGGAGCAAATGAAGAATGAAAAGTTTCCTAATGAGAGTGAAGACTATTATGCAATGGTTGAAAAAGAGATACCAGTGGATGCTGTTGCTAGAATTCAGCGTACTGCCTGTTTTGGTCGTTGTCCTATTTATACAATGACAGTTTATGAAGATGGAAGAGTAGAGTACTTTGGTAAAAATTTTACTCCAAGAGTAGGGCTTTGGGGAGGAAAAGTTTCACCTGACGTAATGGAGAATTTAATGAATTATGCCAATGAAGTTGGATATTTCGAATTGAATAATATTTATGATAAGGAGGCGATTACAGATTTGCCGTCTACCATCACTAGTTTGCTCAATCCAGAAGGGTTGAAAACAGTTGTTAATCGTTTTGATGCACCTGAAGAGCTGCGAAGGTTTGAGCAATATTTTGATCAATTGTTTAATGAAGTTGATTGGACGGAGGTGAAATAGTAAGTAAAAGCTTCACATGAAAAACTCCAAGCTTAAAGAGTGAATTATGGAAACGTTCAGTTTGCTTTTATTAATGATGTTTTTTCTGCAGTCTTTTACTTTCCGATAGTTACTTATTAGAATCTTGATATTGGTATAAATACCTCAAAATTTGATTGCGAATAGAATTTCTGCGACAAAGCGTAATTATAGCGAATTCCTATAGGAACTGAAAGTAGGCGTAATAGCTTAGTATCGAATATTAATTCAAAACCTGCACTATTGAATTCTCTATTTTGAGTTGGTGCAATGGAATAATCGAAGAAAAAATTTCCCCGCAGTCTCAGTAAATAGACAATTCCTAAAGCACCTTTATCAGGATAAGCAATCGGGAAATGGTAGTTACCGCTGAATTTATAAAACTCGTTGCTTCTGTAACTATAAAATCCTCTGGAATACAAAAATCGATCGCTGTATCGGTAATTTGTCTCCCCGCCTTCAAATCTCAGGTCAGCTTCAAGTACTAAGTTGTCGTTTTTAAAAACCCCGGGCAATGCCAATGAGTTTTGTGCGAGAAACTGATAATTTTCTTTGTTTAAGGCTCTTAAATCTTCAATAATTGCAGAAAATGAGAGTTTTGAAAAGATGTTTTTTCTAGCCTTTAACGTACTCTGTTGGTAAGAAACCCGATTGTTGAGCAGGTGATACTCTTGGTTTATTAACTCCGTTGATTTGCTGTCAGGGGCTACAAAATTATAGGCTGAAGAAAGTTCTAATTTTCGAAAGAATGTTTTTGAGGAGTAATTTAAGGGGATATTTAAACCTAGGCCTGCTTTTGTTTCGCTAAAATTTATTATTCCATAATTGCCGCTAATGCTTCGATCAAGTTTTTGGTAGAAGGTCTGTATTTGAATATAATATTGACCATATTTTGCTTTAAAATCAAAACCAGATTTATTCTCGTTTAGGTTATATTTCCATCCAGCTTCAAGGTCTAATGTATTCAATACATTTTCTGAGGTGAACCCAAAGCCTAATTCAGTTTGGCTTATAGTAGGTGCCCACGAGTGAATGTTAAAAAGCGAATTTGTGTTATTATAGGATTTTATTTCAGCATTATGAAGGGTGTCTTGTGTTGGTATTTTCGAAGATTCCAAAATAAAACTTGGATTGTAGTAGGGCAAGGAAATGAGGTCTGGGATGGATTGAAAAGGATCAGTAATGATGGGCATACTTGCTTTTTTCAACTGAATTCCACTTAAACTAAATTCAGTAAAATACAAGCCTCCGTTTGCTGGATTTACGATTGGCGAATACCTTCCTGATCCTTCCGAACTCAATTCAAAAATTTGTTCGTTTTCTATTACATAAAGATTATCAACTCCATTGTAACTTGCTTCAAAATAGATTTTATCTTGATATTCTAACGGTCTCCCGGTGATGTGATATGTCCAGTTTGTTTTGTTGGTTAGATCACCAGATTCTGTTATTTCAATTATTGCAGTTTGTCCAATATTGTCCCTAGCATTGGCTAGAAACGTATTGGAAGATGTGGAAGTCATCTCAGTAATATAATATTGATTTACATTATTTATTTTTTGGAGTAGGGTTCCATCTTTTTTCAATAAATGGATTTCGTACGCCCCGTTAGGATGTACATAATTGGCAAGAATTTTTTCGCCGTCGTTGGAAAAACTTGGATGAAAGTACTTGCCCTTAGTTGTTAACTGGGTTAGCTTTTTTGTACTTACATCGTAAATCACAATGTCTTCATAATCTATCCATCCCCATCTTTTATCAAAATGTGTTTCAGTGGAAAGAATTTGTCCTTTATAAACATCAAAATAATTGTTTGAGCGAATACCTGCTTGTCGAATTTTTACTTTTTTACCATCTTCTAGTTTGTAGAAAGCATTTGCTTTGTCATAACTACCATGCATAAAATAGAGCATACTGTCTCTATCAAATTTGGGGTAGTAATAATTACTTACTTCATTTTTTATTAATGGAAATACGGTTTCCCCAAAAATATTTTCGTTGACATCCCATTGAGCGGAAAAATCTTCTATCATACTGCTGTACAATTTTTTAGATCGTTCTCCACCTTCTTTTTTTAAGGCTCTAGAGAAGGGGTAAATTATTCCTTTATAAGCAGCTGCGCTTTTTAGTACTCTTGTCCAATAATCTTCTCCGTATTGCGCTCTGCCGTGGCGAACCATTAAATAGCCTAAACGATAGTGGTCAGGAACAAAATCACGTAAGGAACCGTTTCTGGCTTTGTCGTAATTTGGAATGTTTTGTTCCAACACAAAAGATCTGTACCCATTAAAAAAGGTCGGGATTCGACCTCTTCCTTGCTCAGTATACTGTGTCTCGGCTAAAACTGCATTGCCTTCAAAAAACCAGTTTGGGATAGCTAATGATTGCGCTGCACTCCACGCTAATTCTCCCCCAATCCAATGAAATACTTTAGAAACTCCATAGTGAGAATTGGCATATTGCAACGCATGTTGATATTCGTGAATACCCAAAGTGTAATGCCAAGGTAAAGTGCCAATAGCATTATTTACTGGGTAAGGTGTAAGGAAGAATTCGGAAACAAAAGGAGCTAATCCTACATAACCATTTGCTTGTGTCGTAGAGTTTTGAAGAATTATTTTTAGATTTCTTCTTTTAGCACCAATGTTAACTTCCATTTGGTTCATTCTACTAAATATCTGTCTCTTATACACAT
>CAJXRL010000068.1 GCA_913059105.1 uncultured Flavobacteriales bacterium | reverse complement strand
GAGTAGATCGTCGGCAGCGTCAGATGTGTATAAGAGACAGACTAACCACAAGTATTCCATTTAGACTTTATCTTTTTTCTCGGAACGACTGCTTTTGGTCAAATCTACTTGATCTGTGACCTCTTTCGAAGTCTTTCTAATCTCTTCTTGGATGTCACTTGTTGCATTCTTAAACTCCCTAATTCCCTTCCCTAAGCCTTTAGCTATTTCCGGGATTTTTTTAGAACCAAAAAGCAAGACCACAACTAGGCCTGCAAAAATTAATTCTTGAGTTGATAAAAATAATAGTGTCATATTAATTAGATAGGAAGCAAAAGTAACAAAAAAGCCTCGTCTGCATAGGGCAAACGAGGCTTCAAAATTTATGATTCGAGTTTTATTTTTTATCCTTAATTGCTATCTTTTTTGTAAGATCAACTACGATTGGAGTTGCAACACAAAGAGAAGAGTACGTTCCAACAGCCACACCAATCATAAGTGCAAATGCGAATCCTCTAATTACTTCTCCACCGAAGATAAATATCATCAACAATACAAAGAAAGTAGATAACGAAGTATTTATGGTTCTACTCAACGTGCTATTCAATGCATCGTTTACCACTTCTTCCATCTCTCTCTTTTTATACGAATTTAAAAATTCTCTAATTCTATCGAATACAACCACTGTATCATTAATTGAATAACCAACTACAGTAAGAATTGCCGCAATAAAGGCTTGATCAATATCTAATGAAAATGGCAGGATTCCCCAAAATATAGAGAAGATTGCAAGAACAATAATAACATCATGGAAGATGGCGATAACTGCACCTAATCCATATTGCCATTTTCTAAACCTTAATAAGATATATAAGAAAATAACAATCAATGAAAATACAATTGCCAATAAAGAAGAGTTTTTAATGTCATCTGCTATAGTTGGTCCTACTTTCTGAGAACTTAACAAATTGACTTTAGCAAACTCCTTAAAAGTAACATCCCCTAAGAAAGTTGACAATCCATCGTAAAGCTTTTGCTCTATTTGATCATCCATTGTAGGATCTTCACTATTAATCATGAAGCTAGTAGTAATTTTTACTTGATTATCTGAACCAAAAGTTTTAACCTCAGGAGCACCTTCAAACGCACCAGAAAGAGCATTCCTAACATCTGATGTCGAAACTGATTCATCAAAACTTACTAGGTAAGAACGACCGCCATTAAAATCAACACCGTATGACAAACCTTTTGTCATAAAAGAAGCAATACCTGCTAAAACCAATACACTTGAGATAATGTAATAAGTCTTTCTTTTAGGAATAAAGTTCAACTTCATGTTTGTAAAAGCATTAGCAGTCCACTTAGTCGAAACTGTAACTTCTTTCTTGTTATCCAATCTCCAAGCAAAAATTAATCTTGTGATGAAAATTGCACTAAACAATGAAGTCAAAATACCAATTACTAATGTTTTCGCAAAACCTTCAACAGGACCTGTTCCAAAGAACCATAAAATAATACCTGTTAAGATGGTAGTAACGTTAGCATCAATAATAGAAGAGTATGCATTCTTATACCCATCAGCAATCGCTAATCGAGGTCCTTTCCCTGCCCTCAACTCCTCACGAATTCTTTCGTAAATCAGTACGTTAGCATCAACTGAAATACCAATTGTTAAAACAATACCCGCTATACCTGGCAATGTCAATGCAATGTTGGTAGAAGCAATTACTCCCATTATAAAGAATAAGTTAGCTAACAAGGCAATATCAGATGCTATTCCTGCTTTGCCATAATAAAAGATCATGTATAGAAGCACTATCGCTAATGCAACAAGAAACGACCTTAGACCTTTATTAATTGACTCCTCTCCTAAAGATGGGCCTACCACTGCTTCCTCAACAATTCTTGCAGGAGCAGGTAATTTACCTGCTTTCAAAATATTTGCAATTAGTTTAGCTTCTTCAATGGTAAAGTCTCCTGAGATACTAGAAACTCCACCTGAAATTTCTTGATTGACATTTGGAAAAGAGTATACATAGTTATCTAAAACAATAGCAACACTTTTTCCGATGTTATCCGCCGTAAGCAATTTCCATGTTTTTGCTCCAATAGCGCTCATTCTCATGGTAATCTCAGGACTCCCGCCTAGTTGACTAAAATCTTGAAATGCATCAGTAATAACATCCCCTTCTAAAGGAGCGTTTCCATCTCTGCTTTTTACTTCAATTGCAATTAATTGTAAAAACTTCTCATCTTCGTCAAATGGCTTTGCCGTCCATAAAAGCTTCAAGTCGTTTGGAAAGATAGCAGCGATTTCAGGCATTCTTAGATAAGCGTTCACTTTACCTGTATCCTTAATAGCTGAATAACCAACAACTGGACCTTCACCTGGAACGTAATTACCTTCTGTGTTTTGATAAATTGCAGGAGAAAGAACTGCAAAGAATGGATTATCCTTAGCAAAATCTTCAAAAGATTGATCAACAGATGAAGTGGTATCAGAATCATCTGCTAATGCATCTAACAATTCGTTGCCGCTTTCTTCTTTAACTCCTACCGTGTCAAATGTTACTGTTTCTAATCCAGTTTCAGGGTTGATTACGGTTGTTGTATCAATTCTAATATCCTCCTCAACAACTTCTTCTATTGACTCAACTGCATCAGTAGTATCAACTGCAGCTTCTTCTTCAGGATCATCATTCCCTAAAATTTTATTTAGCTTATCATTTGCTTCAGCCAAATAAGGATAAACTTCGTTATTGTTAAAAGTTTCCCAGAACTCCAATTTTGCAGTTCCTTGCAACAATTGACGAACTCTTTCTTTGTTCTTTACTCCAGGCAATTCAACTAAAATCCTATCTGAAGCATCTAGTTTTTGAATGTTTGGTTGAGCTACTCCGAAAAGATTCACCCTAGTTCTTAATACTTCAAAAGTTCTGTCAAAAGCTGCATCAGTCTCAGAAGAAATGAATTCTATTACTTCCTCATCTGTAGCCTCTCTGCTTATCTTATCCTTATTCTCTAAGGTATAGAATACAGAAGTTAATTGCTTACCATTTGCCGTTTGTTCCCAAGCTTCTGCAAAAAGTGTAACAAAATTGTCTTGGTTCGACTTTTGCATTTCTTTTGCTTTCGCAAGAGTTGCTACAAAAGTTTCGTCCTTACTATCAGAAGAAAGCGCCCGAACAACCTCAGCAACTGACACTTCTAAAGTGACGTTCATTCCACCTTTTAAATCTAAGCCTAGATTAATAACGTTTTTAGTTACGTCATTATAAGTTTCTCCTGTAAAAGGATAAACTTCTTCACTAGCCATAGAGTCCAAATAGGCATCTTCTAACTCAATTGAACCATTTGCATATTCTTTTGCATCATTTTCAACTCCTTGCGCTACCCACGTATACGACAATTGGTACAAACATGCTAATGTAAGCAGTACGATGAATGACCAAATTAAACCCTTGTTTTGCATCTTTTTTATTATAAATTTTTCGTCTTTTTTGAAGCCTGCAAATATAGAATTTCCATATTGAATTCCCAATCTATTTCTTATTTATAATAAGAGCAAGTAAAATGGACGAATTTATATTCATAAATTTGGAACAATAGGCAACTAAATGTCAAAAAAACGTCTATTTCCAAATTCAAGGTTTATGAAGTATCTCGCCATTCTTGTCATGTTTTTCTGTAGTTCTTTGACTGTGGTAGCTCAAATTTACTTTTCAGAAGCATTAAAGATTGAAGCCATTGAAGGTACTAAAAAGATTGACCACCCGTTCACCGGTGGGTTTAACAATGCTCAATTCTCAGAAATTGATTTGAATCAAGATGGAGTAATGGACTTGGTTGTAACCGATAGATTCCAGAACAAGATAAAACCCTACCTAAACGCTGGAATCCCAGATTCAATCCATTATAATTATGCACCTGAATATACTGAGAGATTTCCAGATATGGATCAAGTCTTAATTACCCGGGATTATAACGATGACGGTAAAATGGATTTGTTTGTAACTGGTAACGAGATATTATTATACGAAAACACGAGTACAGTCAGTGGAGGATTATCGTTTCAATTGGCGGACAAACTACAAACTAAGAATAATCCCAACAGCACTTCTTTAAATCCTCTTAACCCAAACGCTATTAACTATCCTGCAATTATTGATTTAGAAGGAGATAAAGACATTGATGTTATCTATCGATCTAGTTCTAGAACTTTAGACTACCATAGAAATCTATCTATCGATAACAATGGCAATTTTGCTCCATTATATGAAAGAAGGAGCCCATGTTGGGGTTTCATTTCATTTGCAGTTAACTCAAATTTTACGCTAGACAGCATTCTATTGAACAATTGTAAAGTCTTTACGAGGGGAGAAAGAACGAAAGGTTTGAAACATTCTGAAGGAATGAGCACAACGCCATTTGACATTGACCAGAACGGCAGTATGGATTTAGTAACTAGCGACATAGAGTCATATCAAATGAAAGTTCTTTTGAACTCCGATTCTATTTCTACAAGTTCAAAAGTAAATTCTGAAATTTTTAAAATTATTGACTCTTTTCCAAACTATGACGTTCCTGTTAAGTTGTTATACGCTACAGCCTATTTCATTGATCTCAACAATGATGGACAAAAAGATTTCATTGCGAGCTCGAGCCATGCAAATAATAGTGCTTTAGGCCCTTACTCAAAAGAAGAAATCTGGGTATATGAAAATATATCTACAACAGGAGGCTACCATTTTCAGTTGAAAACTAAATCATTTCTTAAAGACCAAACATTAGATTTTGGAAGAAATGCAAGACCAGCTTTCATAGATTATAACAACGATGGATTAAAAGATCTATTGGTTGGAAATGGGGGCTATTTAGATAAAAAAGATTCTACCGTTTTTATTGAAAGTCTCGCTTTGTTAAAAAACATTGGCACCAGAAACAAACCAAAGTTTGAATTAATTTCCAAAGATTACCTCTCCCTATCAAAGCTGAAATTTGGGATAACTCGAGATGAGTTTGCTAATGCTACTCCTGCCGTTGGTGATTTAGATGGAGATGGAGATGAAGATTTCTTATTGTGTCAAAAAAACGGGAATCTTTATTTATTTGAAGATACATCTTCTATTGGAAGTGATGCAGAGTTTAGATTTCACTCAGCTCCTTTTCAAGGAATTAAAGACATTGCAAACATTTCTTCTATTCAATTATTTGATATAGATAAAGACGGGCTATTAGATTTAATTACCAACTTCTCGACGCAAATATCTTATTTTCAAAATTTTGGAACTCCTCAAAACGCAATATTCAACATTCAACTTGACTCAATAATATGGCAAAATGGAGACACAGTTAGATATCATGTAGAGCAAAACTTTAACTATTCAAGAATAAAAATTGGAGACAGTTTAGCTGTTGACAATACAGACAGCCTTGGCAACAGCCCTTTTATAGCATTAGTTGTGGCAAGAAAAGATTCTGTTAATGGGTTTATCGACTGCATTAATACCGTATTTAATGGTGCAACAGGAAGTAACATATACGACGAAATACAAACAGGCGCAACCTTAAATTTTTTTAGAAGAACATGGAAGATTCAAAGAAATAATATACTTGGAAGATTTGAAAATGTTTTCCTTTTTGAAGATCAAGGGAAAAATCAGTTATACGTCGGAGGAGTTAATAACACTACCTATCGTGTTAATGCGTTTATTGACAGTTTACAGCCATTTATTAGCTCTCCGAATACGGAAAGGGTAAAAATGAGTAATTACGGCAATAACATGTTCATTAATGGTACAGATCTAAATGGAGACAGTATAATGGATCTAGCAGTTGGCTTGAGCACTGGTGGTATAAAAATTCTATACGGTTCAAGGGTCAATAGTATTAACGAGTTAACCAATAAAGACGATAAAAAGAACTTTTACATAATTTATCCCAATCCGACTAAAGATGTTTTAAACATAGAATTAACAGAAGATTTTCTTTCGACAATTACAACATTTGAGTTGAGAAGTATTTCCGGGAAGTTAATCCAAAAAGGAGATATTAAAGGCAATACTTACAAATTACCCACGGGACACCTTACAAATGGAATCTATCTGATTACCCTCAGGAATAACGATCAGTTTGGAACTAAGAAATTAATTATTCGTCCGTAAATTTAATCTATCAATTTGATTGTCTATCCTTATTCAAACATAATCCATCTAAACAATCTCCTTATGGAACTTATTTGAATAATTTTGAATCTCAAACATAACAACCTTCAACCACTTGACCCGTTAAGTAGCAGAACCCTTATGAAATACCTTATATCATTATCTATCTTAATACTAAGCTGTTCCTCAGCCGAAGCGCAAGACACTTATTCAGAAGCGACTGATATAATCGTTATGGAGAACAACCAACCTTTATTAGCTCCGCTCACTGGGGGATTTAACAATGCTCAATTTAATGAAATTGATTTAGACCTTGATGGCACACTTGATTTAGTAGTTTATGACAGAACTTTTGGGTTAGTGAAGACTTATATTAACGATGGAATTCCCAATACTGTTTCTTACACTTACGCCCCCCAATATGCTTATAAATTTCCTCCATTGGACGACTTTCTTTTAACAAGAGATTATAACAATGATGGAAAAATGGACTTGTTTGTTGGAAGTTCTAGGTTAGTGCTGTATGAAAACACGAGTAATTCTTCAGATGGATTGAGCTTCGAAAGCGAGCTAGCCACAACCATTCAAACCATATATAACACTGGAGGAAGAGCTACAAATCTAAGCCCTACTAGCACAAGCATTCCCGGGATTTATGATATTGACGGCGATAATGACTTAGATCTTTTTGTCTTCCAATCACGAACGATTGATTATCATAGAAATTTATCCCAAGATAATCAGAACAATTATATTCCAAAATATGAAAGAAGAAGCATGTGCTGGGGAACATTTCTTGAAAGCACAAATCCCGACGGAACAGTTCTTGACAGCATTTATTTAGACACTTGCCACGGTATTGGAGCCTTTCGGGGTGAACGAATTAAAAGCCCTACATATCAAAAGGGGCTGAAGCATGCGGCAGGTTTAACAGTTACTCCTTTTGATATAGATGATAATTCGAGTACCGACATATTATTCGCTGATGATGGCTCCTATCAAGTGAAGTTATTGCTCAATGATGACTCTGCTGCAGTTCAATATCATATAAACTCAAGAATTTATAAAGTATTAGATTCTTTCCCAAAATATGACACTCCTATTAATTTGCTATTTGCTGGAACCTACCTCATTGATGTGAATAATGATGGCAAGAAGGATCTACTCGTTGCTTCTAATCAAGCAAACGTCCCTATCGCTCCATTTAGTAAAGATGACATTTGGTATTACAAAAATATTTCGACAAACAATAAGTATAAATTTCAACTACAAACGAAACAGTTTCTAAGAGATCAAACGTTGGATTTTGGACGAACATCAAAACCAGTTTTTATCGACTTTAATAAGGATGGATTACAAGACATACTTGTTGGAAATGGAGGGTATTTATCTCCTAGTGATTCAACAGTATTTATAGAACAACTTGCCTTACTTGAAAATACTGGCACAAGAACCAAGGCTCGTTTTGAATTAGTCGACAGAAATTACCTTAGCCTTCCAGCAATTCACTTTGGCTTCAAAAGAAGCTTTCTAGCTTATGCTTCTGCGAGCACTGGCGACATTGATGGAGATGGGGATGGCGACATTTTATTGACTCAGAAGGATGGAACAATCTATCTTTTCGAAGACACGGCGGTTACAGGTCAGGTTGCTGCTTTTAAATTCCACAATGAATCTTTTCAAAATATAAAGGACCAACTTTTCACCCCAAGAGGCACTCAGTTATTTGACATTGACAACGATGGAGTATTAGAGTTAATTACCACAGAAGATGGAGACATTTCATATTATCCAAACTTTGGAACTGCAACAAAATCAATATTTAATATCCCTATTGATTCTCTATATTGGATTGGTGGTGATACGGTAAGGTATCATTTTAAAGATATTCCTAATTACCAGATGTTGCACATTGGCGATAGTATGGCAATAAACAACGCTCAAAACAATGATAGTAGTTTATTGATTGCACTGCGTATTGTAAAAATTGACAGCATTAATCATTACATCGAATGTTTTAACACCAATAAATTGGGAGTTGGCGACAATCGTTTTGATGAATTTGGATCAAATGCTCACATGAGTTATTTTAACAGAAAATGGAAATTCAGAACATTGGACAATGGCTTCTTAGTAGAAAGTGTTTTTATGTATAAAGACAGAGGAAGTAACCAAATGATTATTGGCGCACCTGACGGTAACAACTACATTGTCAGAAACTTTATTGATAGTGTTCAACCAATAAGCAATTTAATTCCTACCGAAAGAAACTTCATGACCAACTTTGGCTTAAGCTCATTTATTAATGGTGCAGATTTGAATGGCGATAGTATAATAGATTTAGTTGTTGGCTTGAATACGGGCGGAATCAAAATTCTATATGGCTCACAGGTAAATGCCCTCTCTGAACTGAATGGCCCTAAAAAAATAGAGGGCTCTATGCTCAAAATTTATCCTAATCCAACCAAAGGAGAATTAACCATTGAACTCTTAGAAAGGAAAATTGCCGGAAGTAACAATATTGAAATTAGGAATGTTTCTGGCCAATTAGTTTTGGAAGAAAATTTAAACGGAATTAAAAAACAACTTGACATAAGCCACTTGTCAAAAGGTATCTATTTTGTTACGGTAGCGAATTCAGTTAGAATTGAAACTAAAAAACTTGTTCTAAGGCCTTAATCTAACAAGGTTAAGCTGAAGTCAGAGTAATCAATGATTGCTTCAAATCGCTCTAGTATATCTCCTCCTATAACTCCATAAATTGCCTCTTCGCCTAAATGAAGATACGACGCCTTCACATGACTTAAATCCATTAAGGCTAATTCATATTCCTTCACTTCAAACCCTTCAATAAAAAAGGAAGGAATCCAACTAGTAAAACTAGTGAGATCTGAGGCTCCAACTCCTGCTGAATCACTTTCTTCTTCTTTCAATTCTGCGTCAGGGAATAATTCTTTAAAAAAATCTAAGTCTAGAACAGACCTTGAAGCACCGGTATCCACAACCATGCGCACTTGTTTTTCACTTAAAGTAACGTTTAACGCCAAATGAATTCCTCCTGGAGGAATATCAACTTTTTGCAACTGAATTTTAATCATAATTGAAAATAAAAAAAGGTGAACACAAATGCATTCACCTTTTATTATATAATGTACCGGCTTTATGCGTCTAACAATGTATTTGTTTTTGCAACTGCTGAAGCACTTTTTGTTAATTTATCTTGCTCTGCTTCTGACAATTCAATTTCAACAATTTTTTCAATTCCGTTTCTTCCAATAATACATGGAACACCAATTGAAATATCATTCAAACCAAACTCACCTTCTAGCATAGCTGAACATGCGAACATTTTTTTAGAATCTGTTGCAATAGCATGAACCATTGCCGAAACTGCAGCACCAGGAGCATACCATGCACTTGTTCCTAACATCTTCGTTAATGTAGCTCCACCAACCATTGTAGCTTGAGCAACCTCATCTAATCTTTCAGTTGATAAGAATTCAGAAATTCTAACGCTATTTCTAGTCGCTAATCTTGTTAATGGCAACATACCAGTGTCAGAGTGACCACCAATAACCATTGCACTAACATCAGATTGAGGGCAATCTAACGCTTCTGCTAACCTGTAAGTAAAACGTGCACTGTCAAGTGCTCCACCCATTCCAATGATTCTGTTTTTTGGTAAACCAGTAGATTTATGAGCCAAATATGCCATTGTATCCATTGGGTTAGAAACCACAATAATGATAATATCTGGTGAGTGCTTTACTAAGTTTTCCGAAACAGTTTTTACAATACCTGCATTTATTCCGATTAATTCTTCTCTTGTCATACCAGGTTTTCTTGGTATTCCAGAGGTAATTACTGCAACTTCACTTCCAGCAGTTTTTGAATAATCGTTTGTACTACCAACAATTTTGGTATCAAATCCTAACAAAGAAGAAGTTTGCATTAGATCCATTGCTTTTCCTTCTGCGTAATCTTCCTTAATATCGACCAACACAACTTCTGAAGCAAAATTCTGAATAGCAATGTATTCTGCACAACTTGCACCTACTGCACCGGCGCCTACAACTGTAACTTTCATGGGTATTTTTTTATAAATGATTAGGTTAGCAAAAGTAACCAATTGCTTTATCCTATCAATGGATGTATTGCTGAAATTATTTTTAATGAAAGTAAGGCAACCATTGGATAATTTAGCGTCATAAGAACAGAAAATCGGGAATGGATTTATCGAACCAAGCAGATGTAAGAAAAATAGTGGAAGGCTGCGCGGAAAGAAATGCGGGCTATCAGCAATTGTTGTACAAAACTATGTACAGTTCAATGATGCTAGTTTGTCAGCGATACGCAAATAGGCCTGAAGATGCAAAGGACCTATTTCAAGATGGATTCATAAAGGTTTTCGATAAGATTGAAAAATTCAATTTTAATGGTTCTTTAGAAGGCTGGATAAGAAGAATAATGGTAAACAATGCCATTGACTATTATCGTAAAAACAAAAATAAATTCGCCATGAGCGAAACATTACTTGAAGCCCATCAAATTGCTGAAGAGGTTGAAAGTGAAGGAATTTTTGATGATTTAAACGCAGATTTACTGTTGTCTTTTGTACAACAGTTATCTCCAGTTTATCAAACGGTATTTAACTTATATATTTTGGACGATTACAGTCATGCAGAAATTGCAGAAGAATTGGGAATCTCTGAAGGAACATCAAAGTCAAACTTATCTAAGGCAAAGAAGAATTTAAAACAAATGGTAAATACGCATTTGCAGAAAATGTGAGAAAATATATTATGAAAAATAAATTATCACCCGAAGAACAATTGCTTCATTCAAAGTTGAATGACCCGCAATTTACGTATCAAGAGGCGGATTGGAAACAGATTGAATCTGTGGTTGCCAAAAAAGGATTTTTAGCTAATTATGGCCCTTTCTTTAAGGCTGCGGCGGCATTTGTTGTTCTAGCAGCCGCTGTATATGTAGTAAACTCCAGATACGACAAAACTCAAGTAATAGAAACTCCAACCGTTCAGAAAGATAATTCAACGGTTATAGAAAAGTCAACTCCACCTGTCAATAATCAAACAACAACTTCAGAGAATATTCCCTGTCTCTTATACACATCTGACGCTGCCGACGATCTACTCT
>CAJXRL010000067.1 GCA_913059105.1 uncultured Flavobacteriales bacterium | reverse complement strand
CGAGATTTCTGCCTGTCTCGTGGGCTCGGAGATGTGTATAAGAGACAGCTTTTCATCAATGCAGTTCCTTCTTCAATTTGCTGAATGCTAGTTCCTTTGTCCATTGCGTCCAATACTTTTTGAGAACCACTTTCTGCCCCAATCCACACTTCTTCGCAACCAGATTCAGCTAAGCTTTTTACCGTATCATCTTTCACCAATAAGTCAGCTCTTGATTGAATTTTATAGCGAATTTGAATATTCTCATTTTTCAATATTGTATTGAACTCTTTAACCCAATTTGGTTTTAATCCGAAGATATCATCACAAAACCAGATATGGTCAAAGGAGAATAAACTTTGAATGAGTTTAATTTCTGATATAACATGTTCTGGCGAACGAGAATTGTATCGATTACCGTAAATGGGTTTTGCACACCAATTACACTTAAATGGGCAACCCCTTGTTGTCGCTAAATTGATGGAAAAATACCCATGAACAGACCAGGCTTTTTGGTAAGACTTAATGTCAATCAAGTCCCATGCCGGGAGAGGTAGTGCGCTCAAATTTGTCAAACTTGCTCTTGGGCTTGTTTTAATTCCCTTTCCTTTGCTTAAAAAGGCTATTCCTTTGCAAGCATTCCAGTTTTCTCCACTTTCAATTAACTCTAACAAAGTTTCATCTGCTTCACCTAACATAACGGCGTCAGCACCTTCTTGCAAATAGTCCTCAAAATGATCTGTTGAGTCGCTGCTAGAAACAAAAACTTTTATTCCTTGCTTTTTTGCCATTTGAATCATTTTGAATGCTGCATCTCGCATATTCGTTAGGCACATCTTTGTTAGGTAATTAAATCCGTCGTCATAAATAACTAAATAGTCAGGGTTTTGATCTAAATACGGTTTTATCTGGAACGAAGATTCTGAAAAATTGGTGTCAAATAGCGAAACAGCATGTCCTTTTTCTTTTAAATTGCTCGCGGCCTGAATAGTAGCCAATGGCGGGTAGGGCTTGCGCTGTTCCCATTGCTTCTTATCGAAGCGCAAAAAATAACTATGAGTAAATAGAACCTTCATTTTTCAAATTTAGTTGTTCCATTCGTTCTTGAAATGCGGATAAGACTTTAGTTTGGAAGTCGCTTGGATGATGTTTGGAGATTCCACGATAGGATCGCATTGTTAATTCAAATTTTTCTTTGTTGAAATAGTTAAATTTTGAAGCCCATCGTTTACAAGTCAATTTCATAAAAAAGAGGTCTAGCTTCTCTGCAAATAACCCTGTAATTGCAGTTTCGAGGATGCTTTTAAAAAAGGCCTCACCTTTAATTTCGTTCAACGGGATTTGATTGGTAGATGCGGGAAAAAAATTGCTTGTCCAATCGTTTTCCTTTTTTAGATGCTCAAAAAGTTCTACATTATAGATTGGCAGTAAATAAGAAACTTCAACCGCTGTGAATATATTTTTATCCACTATTTCTAAGTTATTTTCATCGACAAAGTAGTTTAAACAGAAATATTTACGAGAATTTAGCAAAAATATTTTTTTGAATAGAATCAATAACGTTCTGCAAATCCAAAGTCGATTTTTCGAGGTGATTATGAAATAATCAATATCCCCATCTTTATGCATAACCCCTTTTGATAAGGACCCAGAAATAGCTATTCCTTTTACAAATGGGAAAGACTTAATAATATTTGCATAGAACGGGAGTTTTTTAGTGTATAATTTTGCTCTATTTTCCTTCTCTATTCTTTGTAATACGAGGTCTTTTATGTTCGAGCTAATGGAAAAGTATTCGCTGCTATTATAACATAACTTCTTATCTGAATATTCCTGAAGCCGCTCTTCTGTCTCTTCAATTTTTGCCTGCTCGATTGAAAGCAGCTCTTGCTTAGTCAACGGATGATTAAAAATGTCGAAATAGGCAAGCGCTTCTAAAATGCGCTTTCCATTTGTAGAAGAATGCATGAGACAAAAGTAAGGGGAAAGTTTATTCGAATATTTTCAATATTAAGAACAAAGCAAACAAATATTGAGACAAAAGTGAAGAAAATTAAGCCTAATCAAGGAAAGTTTTCATTGTCCAATTCTGTCTATTTTAATTTCAACGAAGTGGTTGAAATGCCAAACGATTATTCTGCTTTAAATTAAATAGTTAAGAGTAAAGAAAGGAAACCATTTTTTGAAGGCTATACATACGATATCGGATCTAGTGAAAATATCATGAAATTAGCTAAATTGAGGACAGAATCAGCAGTTAAATATCTGGTTAAAAAAGGAATCAGTTTTAAAATAATCAAGCGAATCCCATTTGGGGAAGAACAACCTATTATGGATAATTATACGGTTGAAGGAAGAGCCAAAAACAGAAGAGTCGTCTACTTTTGTAACTAACAATAAGTTGTTGGTGAGTAATCATCCTGAATGCTATTTTTAATAAAGATTCGAGTAAATTTACAACACAAACGTCAAATTATGAAGAAGCTCGACTACTTTCTATTGTTATGTTTTCTAATTACAGGAAACGTATTGTTTGCCCAACTTATACTCCCACAGTTTAATAGTGTTGAGAAACAAACGACTTTTAGCAGCAACCAGGAAGAAGGCAACCCTTTTACTGTTAATAACGGTACTTCAATATTTTATAACAGATATTATTTCGAAGGTGATGGAGAAAACTCTGTACCTACTGGCCAAGAGATACGATATTCGACGCAAGGCAAGAAAGGTTGGATAAAGCCTTATCGCTTGCTGACAGAAGATGACTTACCTGGAGAAAATCTAATTGTTGGAACAAATAAGACAGGGACAAGAATTTACGTTTTCAACTCTCTTCCAGGTAAAGATACATTATATAGAAAGCTATATTACCTGAATAAAACGGAGAAGAAGTACGAATGGTCTGCTCCGACAGAAGCAATCATTCCTGGACTCGAGTTTGGGAATGACTTTCTTCAATTTTATGTTAACCCTGAAGAAACAGCATTTTTGATTAGCAAAACCCCGCAAGACAAAATAAGTGCGGTAGATATCTTTGTTAGTTTAAAAGATGAAAATGGGAATTGGGACTCAATCATTAATTTGGGAAGAACGATCAACTCCAATCGCATTGAGCTTGCCTCTTTCATAACAAACGATCTAAAGACCATCTATTTTTCATCTGACGGTCATGGAGGATATGGATCTTCTGACATCTTTGTGAGTATGCGACTAGATGAGTCTTGGCAGAAATGGACCAAGCCATTAAACTTAGGGGAGCCAATAAATTCAGTTGATTACGATGCTTCTTTTATGATGGCAAATGCAAACGAAATTTATTTTGCTTCAGACAGAGGAGCTCAGCTCAGCGATATTTACAAAGGAACCTTTACAGGAGAGGTTGTTTTGGCTAAAACGGACTCTTTGAAAGGGGTCTTTATTCACAACGGAAAAACGGTACAAGGGATAGTTCTTGTTGTAACAGATAGTAAAGGTTATAAAGTAGCTGAAGTAAAAACAGATGAAAAAGGGACTTTCAAGTTTGAAAAACTAAAAGGAGAGGATAATTATTTGGTGAAAATGGAGGAAGAAGATTCGGACTTTGTGGGTAGTAAAATCTACTTTTTGAATGAAGAGGAAAACAAAACGGACCGCTACGTTTATACAAAAGAGGGACTTTTTGTGAATTCAAAAGATCTTGAATCCTATGAAACAGTGCAAGGGGTGTTCAATTACAATTCGTTACCGGGCATTAATATTGGGTTGGTAATTGTAGATGAGAATGGGTTCCCATTGGATACGGTCTATACTGATGAAAATGGAAACTTTAGTTACTCAGTTCTTAAAATGGAAGGAGGGTTTACTGTTATTCCTTTAAACATGACGGAAGATGAATTTGTGAATGTTGACATGTATTTAATAGACGAAATTGGGAATAAACTTGAAACATTGAAACCGAACGAGTTTCATGCGTTGCAAAAGGAAGATGATACTTTAGTTGGAAAGAGCACCTTTTCAGAAGACTCTCTTGTAGAGGTTGATATTAAAGATAATTCTAATCGAAACAATAGTGCTCCTAATATTGTATATGGCGTCTATAAATACAAATCTCTTCCCGCAGAGCAATCGGGGTTAATCATGTTGGACCAAAACGGATTTCCAGTAGATACTATTTATACTTTCAATGAAGGAAACTTCAGTTATTCATTTCTTAGTTTGGAAGAAAGGTTTTCTATAGTTCCTTTAAACATGACAGAGGATGAGTTTATTAATACCGACATCTATTTGACCGATAAGGAAGGGAAGCGTTGGATAACGTTATTGCCTGGTCAGGTTTACTTTTTAGAACTGGATGGTAATATTCATGCATTTGCTGAAGACCATTCTAATCGCAACAGCAATGATTCTAATACTATAAATGGCGTCTATAATTATAAATCCCTTCCTGCCATTCAATCGGGCTTAATTATAATGGATCAAAAAGGATTTCCAGTAGATACAATTTATACTGATAAAGAAGGGCAATTCAGTTATTCATTTATTAGTTTAGTGGAAGGATTTTCTATAGTTCCTTTAAACATGACGGAAGAGGAGTTTATTAATACTGTCCTTTATTTGACTGATAAGGAAGGTCGACGTTGGATAACCTTGAAGCCTGATCAAGTTTACTTATTAGAATTAGATGGCGATAATCTTGAACTAATTGAATATAACTCTGACCTTGGAATAGATCTTGAAAATGCAAAAGGGTCTCAACAAGAAATAACTGCATGGAACTCTGGCTCCCCAGAAAGTAAAATCATTTATTTCGAATTTGAAGAAACAAAGCCTAAAAAAGGAGAGAGCAATAAATTGAGTATGCTGGTGAGTCTAGTTAAATTAGATAGAGGAGTAAAAATAATCTTGACTGGGCACACAGACGATTCAGGGGAAGAAACCGCGAATTATTCATACGGGCTTGCAAGGGCCGCCTATGTTAGAACATATTTAGTTTCTCAAGGGGTGCCTACAAAAAACATTGAAGTCATCTCAAAGGGAGAATTAGCTCCACAAGCAGACAATACAGTTCAAGAAGGAAGGATGAAGAACAGAAGAGTAGAAATAAGAGTTAAATAATTTATTTCTTGGTTTTTTCTGCTTGAGGATTAAATGCTAAGCAAAGGTCAATCCAATATACAAGGCCTTGTTCTAAATCATACCCTTCAGGTAGAATGAAAGCGAATCCTTTCATGGGTTTGCCCGTAAAATCCATTGGAACCACTCCTGGTTTGTGCTGATTTTGTCGATTCGCCTCTTCACCAATCCGGATCATTTAAATTGTCTGATTTTAGTTTTTTGCTGTAAGAAATCCCAAAACACATTTTTTCATCAACCATAAAGCATAAGCCTCCAAACATTTTCTTCTCAGAGAAAAAGACACTTTTCTCTTTTAATAGAACACGAATTCTATCTGCGGTATATTCATCATAGGCCATTAGCTTCGAAAGCTACGTTCGTATAAGCCAATCCAATCTTGAACCTCCATTTTTTGAATCAGCTCGGCTATCAATTCAAATGGAATGTCATTCATGCGTTTAAATCGAATGCAACTTTTTCCCATGTCTAATTTGTACTTCCCATGTTTTGGGTACTCGTTAACAAACCAATCATATAAATTTTTGTTAGCGTATAAACCCATATGATAAAGCGCTATGAAGCCTTTTTGGTTGGCTAAGTTCAAAAACGGAAGAGGAGTTTTTGGCTTACAATGGTATCCGTTAGGATAAATGGAATAAGGGACTTGCCAGCCGAGCATTTTGTACATAATACAAGCTTCAAAACCCTCAGGTAAGTTGTCTTCTATTGTTTTTAGCAATAACGCAAAAGCGGTCTTTCTCTCGTTAGGGATAGCATCTAAATAACTTTCTCGAGTAATATTGGGTGGCATGAACTTTAGAGTTTAAGGGAACTAAAGCTAGTAAAATTTTATAGCAAAAAAGCCAAAACGGCAAAAAACAGAAATTGGGCGAGGTATAGGTTAAAGGAGAAAGAGAAGGTGCCTTTTAATTTTAAAGAATGAAAAACAAAATGCATGCCAGCTCCAATAGTAAACCAACTCAAATAATTTTGAATAGGAGGAGGCCCAGTAAAAGCCCAGAAGTCAAAAAATGAGGCAAGTATCTCCATAGGTACGTCTAACAATACCATTAACGCACCACCAAAAAATGATTTCATCCAAATGTTGGAAAATAGACGATTGGCAATCGCAGCACCACAAAAAACAAGAACCGCCCAATTACAGCCAATTAATAGGGGGACTTCCATGAGTTTTGGGCCTAAATTATTTCCGTACAAATATTCACCAAAAGGAAAACCAGTAGCCACGCCAATTATTTCAGCAGTCATTCCGATGACAAAAAGCAATAAGAAGACTAGAATCTGCTTTTGATTTTTTATTGGAAAAACCCAAAACAATAATACTACCTGGAGTAGAAGATTTATTGGCGTTTTTTTAATGAACCAATCCTGAAAACCGAATGCAATACCGATAATGGCACTGATTTGAAAGAGCCACAATAACCCAATTGCGTAATGTTCTTTTTTAATCAAGAGTTGGTCAGGTACATACTTTGGTATTTCAATCATGCTTCAGGAATTAAATCCGCAACAATTTGACCCGATTTTAAACATAGCGGAATTCCTCCTCCGGGATGAACAGAGCCTCCACAAAAGTACAAGCCTTTAATTTGATTCGAAAAATTAGGATGCCGCAGAAATGCGGAGAACTTTGAATTACTTGCACTGCCATAAAGAGACCCTTGGTGTGAACTTGTTTTCAACTCTATTTTGACAGGGTCTAATACCTCTTCTGACTCAATTAGCTCATTCAAATTTATGTTCAGGCTTCTGCTCAGCTTTTCAATAATTTGTGTTTTCGCTTCTGCAACAAGCTGCTTCCAATTTTGCCCTTCATTTGTTGGGACATTTATCATCACGAACCAATTTTCACACTTTTGGGGAGCGTCATTTGAGTCAGCTTTTGAGCTAATATTTAGGTAAATCGTAGAGTCTTTTGATCGTTTTTTTTGGTTGAAAATTGCATCAAATTCTTCGCGATAGTTCTCACTGAAAAAGATATTGTGTAAGTCCAATTCCGGAAACGATTTTTTAACTCCCCAATAGAAAATAATGGCGGAACTTGATTTCTCTTGGCCCAATGTTTTTGTAGGAGCTTTTAACTTTGGTAAAAGAGAAGTGTAGGTATAAAAAGCATCAATACCTGAAACAACAATTTCTGCGTTGTAAAAGCCTTTTTCTGTGGTAACGCCAGTTATCTTACCTTTCGAATAATCTATTGATGTAGCTTTTTCGTTAAAGAAAAATTCTACTCCGTTGCGCTCACCTAAAGCGTGTAAGCTTTCTACAATGCTTCGCATTCCACCTTGAGGATAAAAGGTGCCGAATTGCATCTCCAAGGTTGGAATCATCGACATAATTCCAGGTGTTTTGTACGGCGAGGACCCATTGTAAGTGGCGAAACGATTGAAAAGCTGAATTAAATTTGGGTTCGAAAAGCTAGCTTCATTTACTTCGTTTAGGGTGGAGGGAATGTCCAATTTTCCCATTTTTAAAACAGACTTTGCCGCTTGTATCGAGGTATAAGTGCTAAATTTATGCAACGATTTTTCTAAGAAAAGGGAAGCCGTTAAATCATACTTTAAAGCGCTTTTAGCTAAGTAATCGGCAATTTTTTGTTTTGGCTCATTGAAGGTTTTTGCTGCATCTTCACAAAACTTTTCAGTTTGTGCATTTGAAGAAAACCGAGTTCCATCTTCCCAAAAATAATTGCAAACGATTGGTTGTTTTTGATAGTTGAAATGCTCTCTCGGGTTTTCATTGAAGAGCTTAAATAGTTCGTCAACAAAATGTGGCATTGTAAATAGCGAAGGGCCAGTATCCCACCGGTAACCCATACTCCGATGAACATCTAACTTCCCTCCAACTTTCTCATTGGCTTCAATAACTTTTACTTTGTGTCCTTTAGCCCTTAAACGTAAAGCTGAGGCTAAGCTCCCAATTCCTGAACCAATAACAATTACGTGTGACACAATTTACTTTTATAATGCTTCTATCTTTTTCAATATTACGTCTGCTTCCGCTTGTTTTGCATCGCTAGCTGTTCTATTTGATTTGGAAAGGTCAAAAGACTCCTTTAGCAACTTCATATATTGTAATTGAAGTTTATCTTTTTCTGATTTTTTCTTAAAAAGTCCGAACATAGTTTTCTTTTAAGAACAAACAAAAGAGGAATAGGTTTATTACCATTACTCCAAAACAATTCAATTTCTTATTCGGAGAGGGTTTCACTTAACTCTGTATTCTTTTTATCGAGAACGAATTTAATTCCAAATGAGATTAAAGACGCCTTTAATCCGGAGTCTCTTTCATATAAACTATACTTGAGATCGATACTTTTTAATCCATATTTCCAAATGTGCTTTTTAGCGAAAATGTCAGTATAACTAATCCCCAAACTATATTGAGTTGCATTATACTTCGACAAATCAAAGTCTGAGGTATAAAACTCATCTGTCGAAAGGTGTTTAGAGTAAGGCGCAAAATAGTTTGCAGCGCTTTGACTATAATAACGAAAGCCAGGATAGAAAGTAAATCCTTTCCCAACTTTTATTGGCAGATCAATACTTGCTGTGTGTGATGTTATTCCCCAATCGTCGTTGTAATACCTGTAGTAGGTTTTCAATACAATGAATTCGTTTATATAGTAATTCAATCGCCCTCCAACTGCTGTTTTAAGTCTTGAACCAGGTAGTCTTTCAATGTCATCTGCTAGCCTAAAATTGCCAATTTTAGAACTGTCTCTATCCGAGAAGTAAACCCTTTGAAAAGGAGTTGAAAGTAAACCTTCTTGATAAACGAAGTCAACCAATAACGCTCCTTGCATTCTTTTAGAAAGGATTTGAACCAAATTTATTCCAGTCGAATATGAATTCCTGCCTTTATTAGTAAAACCATTAAAAGTAGGAGAGTAATTAGCGCCTACTATTGGTCGATCAAATAGTTTGCTAACTCCTTGTGCATTTTGCCCATTTTTAAAAGGGCGTAATTCAGAAGGGTAAATTGCAGTCCAACTATCTATAAATAGATTGGCCTTAGCTGTAATTTCAGTATTTTTTTTATTAAACAAACGAGTGTACGTTCCTCCAATACCAACAGAGAAGTAATCATACTCCGAAGCTAATGAGGCTTTCGCACTCCATATTTTATTTCTATCATCTGAACTGTGACTGTAACTTCCATTTACATTTATCCATGTATCCGCACCAGAAGCCCCTGAGGTAGCTTGGAATGGGTCTGCAGGATCAGCACCATCGAAAGGATCCACATTTGATGAAGAAGCCGATGTATACGCAGAAATAGCAGCGTCAATGGTTAAAACATCATCTTCGTTTATAGGAATTGAAATAACAATAGTGGGAACAGCATCGGTTAATTCTTCAGTGCCAATTCCTCCGCTTACTGCAGCATTATTTCCTTCTTGAGAATAATAAGAAAACATAAAGTCAATTTCGCTTGACTCTAAAACTCGTTTCTTGTACACAATTGTACTGTCATTTTGAGCAGACGCAAACTGAACAAACAGCAGGAAAGCAATAGTAATTAGAGTTTTATTTTTCATTTTGTTTCTAATTACAACCGCAACCACCACCAGTTTTGCCACCATTGGCTCCCGAAGCGGCTTCTCGGTATGCTTGAAAATTCGTTTCGAAACGATCTATTTTTCTACTTGACAATTCCATGTCTGGGTCATTGAGGTTGACCTTTTGATATTCCTTCACCACAGTGCAAGAAGACAAGCAAGTGACTAGCACTAATAACAGGATTAAAGTCTTTTTCAATTTGATTTGATTTTGATGTTTTTGGTTTGATAAAGTTCGCCCTTTTCGTCAACAATTATACAATCAACACCAGGAATTTGCTCTATTCTGTTTAATCCGACATTAATTCCCATTACAAAAACGGAAGTAGCTAAAGCGTCTGCAAGTTCAGCTTTGGGAGCAAAAACAGTAACGCTTAAAATACCTGTTGCGGGATACCCTGTTCTTGGATCAATGATGTGTGAATATAGAACGCCATCAAAAACAATGTATTTTTCATAGTTGCCAGATGTAACAACTGCCCTGTTAATAATGGGCACCAAACCAAAAGCTTTAGTCTTATCTAAAGGATTAGTAATAGCAACTTCCCAAGGGTTTCCATTGGGTTTATTTCCCCAGGTATTCATATCCCCAGAGGCATTGATAATACCCCCTTTTACTCCGTTATATTGAAGGAGTTGTTTTGCTTTATCAGCAGCATAGCCCTTTCCAATTCCTCCAAAACCTATTTTCATTCCTTTCTTTTTCAGAAAGACTGTTGACGCTTCTTTATTAATTTCAATGTTCTTAAAATCAACCAATTCAACAGATTTTTGAATAGCAATTTCAGATGGCTTTTCTTGCATTGATCCGTCAAACATCCAGACTTTGTCCATAGAGGCATAAGTAATATCAAAAGCGCCATCTGTTAACTTAGAAAGACCAATGCTTCTTTCAATTAATTGCAATAACTCTGGTGCAACTTTTACCGGTTTAAGTCCTGCATTTAAATTAATTCTGGAGGTTTCGGACTCGCTATCCCAAGAGGAAATTAGGTTCTCAATTCTTGTGATTTCCGCTTCAGCAAGAAGTGTAAATTGATTAGCTTCCGCCTGAGAGTTAGCAACAACTGTAATTTCAAAGTTGCAGCCCATTAAAAACATTTTCTTTTTAAAAATTTCGTCAGCTTCAGCCTGAAATGAAAGAGTCAAAAAAACAAAAATTAGGAGTCGTAAAGTCATTAAAAAGCATCAATTTTTTTAATGTATGCTAGAGGAGTAATTTTTTCATAGCCTAATTTCCCTACCACTTTGCCAGTAGATGTTAAAACGACCACATGAGGAAAGAACCCTTGTTGATTGTATTTTTCAGCCAAAGCATCATTCTTCTCCTGTTGTCCCTCTGGTAGTCTATTGGCTTTTTTCTTTGGAAAATCTGCTAGCAACATCACATAGTTTTGAGTTGCATGCTTTTTAAAATCATCTGTACTCCAAATTTCTCTTTCCAATTTCATGCATGGTGCGCACCAATCAGACCCTTGAAAGACTAAAATTATTTTTTTGTTCTCCTTACTTGCTATTGATTTCGCTTCTTCAAGATCGGTTACCCAAGTTTGAGTAAATCCAAATATACTTAGTAACAGCAAGGAGGTGAGGCTGATAATTTTTTTCATACGGGTTAATTCTAGAGCTGTCTCTTATACACATCTGACGCTGCCGACGATCTACTCTGTGTA
>CAJXRL010000066.1 GCA_913059105.1 uncultured Flavobacteriales bacterium | reverse complement strand
GAGATTTCTGCCTGTCTCGTGGGCTCGGAGATGTGTATAAGAGACAGGTACTTTATCTTGGCAGAAGGTTTGGAGAATCTACCATAAAGTAACCCAGTTGCGAGTGCAAAGGATAATAATCCTAACATAGATTCCACAGCCGCAACAATATTGGCTATGTGACCAATAGGGGCAACTCTGCCATAACCTAAAGTGGTAATGGTTTGTGCGCTAAAAAAGTAAGCTTCAATGAATTGATTTGCAGGAGAAGTCGCTTTTATTCCAGTCAAATATTCTACTCCAACCAAATAAAATGCAGTAGCAAAGAGTAAATTAACAATGAAGTAGCTACCAAGTATAAAACCTAAGAAACGTATCCATGACATGGATATAAGAGAATGGAAGAAGTTGAATCGGTCTAATAAAGGGACGTTTACCTTTTTTACATTGAAGCTTCCATCTTTATTTAATGCTCTAAAATTTGAAGAAGAAGAACTAGCTGAGCCTAGCCCTAAATCGTTGTATTTTTTATCTTTTGTCATAATTTGAGGAGTTGACTGCTAAACTCCGAATTAATTAGCGTTATTTATGAGTTTGTGCGCTTCTTTGATAAGGAGAATGACACAGCAGGTTGTGTTCTTGAAAATTTATGGAACTACTATGACTTCATTCCATTGCTGGATTTGATTCATAAAAAGAAGGAAAGCAGGAACAATAATAAATCAAACATTCTTCATTTTGGAGGTTCCTATCGACTTGAATTTTTATTGAGGTGTCGTGGTGTTTTTAAAACGTCCAAAACTCATGGAGCGCGGACATTTTAAATTATGCAAAATATTAAAGGTTAGTTTCGAGAGGAAGGAGGCTGAGACTGTAATTACTCGTACTATTGCGAAAAAAGGCGTGCAGATTAGGAGTGGTTATCAGTAATTAAGTCACTAAAATTCAAATTTCAATAAAGATGCCTTATAAAGTAAAAATAAAGCAGTTACTTTGTAGTTTAAAATAATGATTAAATGATTAAAAATCAATTAACTATAATAGTACCAATTTATAACGAAGAAGAAAACATTCTCGAGTTTGTAAAAGAAATGGGCCTGTACTTGGAAGAAACTACAGTAAAATCTAAAGTTCTTTTTGTAAACGATGGATCAACTGATAAGAGTCAAGAAATGGTTGATGAAATTTGTTCTAAAAAAGAGAATTATCATTTTATTGAATTGGCTAAGAATAGTGGACTAAGTACTGCAGTAAAAGCTGGAATAGATGCTTGTGAAACAGAATTAGTTGGTTACATTGATTCAGATATTCAAACTAAGCCAATAGAATTTTTGAAATATTTTGAATTCTTCCCGGAATATGATATGGTGAATGGAATTCGAGCCAAACGAAAAGATACAGTCGTAAAAAAAATGTCATCTAAAATTGCCAATAGTTTTAGGCGTGCCATGATTAATGATGGGATAGAAGATACTGGTTGTCCTTTAAAAATTATTAAAACGGAATACGCTAAAAAGATTCCCTTTTTTGATGGCATGCACCGTTTTATTCCGGCACTTTTGCAATTGCAAGGTTGTAAAATCAAACAGATTCCAGTAAATCATTTTGAGCGTTTCGCTGGTACAGCGAAATATCATTTGTGGAACAGAATTAAGAAACCATTCTTCGATACGTTCGCTTTTCGTTGGATGAAGAGCAGGTATATCAATTACGAAATTAAAAACCGTGCATGACAACGAATGATATTCATGCAATAGGTTATATAGCGCAAGGTTTATTTGCATCTCGTTTTATAATTCAGTGGATTCAGACGGAGAAAGCAGGAAAAATTCAAGCACCAACATTGTTTTGGCAAGTGAGTTTGATTGCTTCTTTTCTACTTATTTTCTATAGCATTTTGATTAAAGACCTTTCTATTTTAGCAGGTCAAGCTTTAGGTTATTTCGTCTATATTAGGAATTTAAGGCTACAAAATAATTGGAGAATTTTACCAAAAGGTTTTAGAGTATTTGTATTAGCAGTGCCGTTTGCTGCTCTAGCATATCTATTTTTTGGCGACGAATACAGTTTCAAAGTAATGTGGCAAAACCAAGATAATAATTGGCTTCTATTCTGGGGATTAATAGGGCAGTTGATTTTTTCATGTCGTTTCATTTATCAATGGTATTTTTCCGAAAAAATTAAAAAATCTGTTTTGCCTTTAGGTTTCTGGATATTAAGCGTTGTTGGTTCAATTATTATTAGTTCCTATTCTGTTTATCAAGGAATTTATCCAATTTTAATCGGTCATATTTTTGGATTGTTCGTATATAGTCGTAACATTATGATTTACTACAAAAACCATAAATGAAGAAGATTTTAGTAACAGGCTGTGCGGGATTTATTGGTTCTCATACAACTGAGGCTCTTTTAAATAAAGGCTTTTCTATTATTGGTATTGATAATTTTTCGAGTTTCTATGGTCGTGATGTTAAGATGAAGAATCTTTCAAACTTTATTGATCATCCGAATTTTTCATTTTTCGAACTGGATATTCGAGACAAAGAAAAGATTCATTCAACTTTAATTGAAAAGGTTGATTTGGTGGTTCATTTAGCTGCTAAAGCAGGAGTGCGGCCTTCAATCAATCATCCTGAAGATTATATAGATGTGAACCTGAAAGGAACTCAACATATTTTGGATTGGATGAGAAAAGTTGGATGCATGAAAATGTTTTTTGCTTCATCTTCTTCTGTATATGGAAATAATGAAACTGGGGAATCTTTGCAAGAAGATAAGTATGATGTGAAGCCAATATCGCCTTATGCATTTACAAAGAGGGCAGCAGAGTTGATGAATCATTCGTATCATCACTTGTATAAAATGGACATAATTAATGCCCGTTTTTTTACTGTCTACGGACCAAGACAACGACCAGATTTAGCGATTCATAAATTTGTAAAACTAATTTCTGAGGATCGACCAATTGAAATGTATGGCGATGGCTCAACAGCTAGAGATTACACCTTTGTTGAAGATACAGTGCAAGGAATATTAAGTGGTGTGGATTATTTATTATCGAAAAATGGTATTTACGAAACTATTAACTTAGGTAATCACAGCCCCTTAGATTTAAAATCTCTTATTTCTATGATTTACAGTGAAATGGGAATTGAGCCAAATGTGATTATAAAGGGAATGCAAGATGGAGATGTGAACATTACTTTCGCCAACATTGATAAGGCCCAGAACCTGTTAGATTATTATCCAGAAACACAAATGAAAGCTGGTATAAAGAAGTTTATAGACTGGTACCGACAACAGTAGGGATAATGAAGCAGTCTCAGATATTATTTGTCCTTTTTGTAATTTGTATTTGTGCATTTTTTGTTCATTTAGATTCAGCTTATCCTGACATAATGGAAATGAGAAATTTCACTACTGCAAGGGAAATGATTACTGAAGGGAATTGGTGGTATACAACATTAAACCTAGAACCTAGATTAGAAAAACCGCCTCTTCCAACATGGATAACTGCATGGTCAGTATTGATTTTTGGTGATTTCGATAATTTGTATGCGTTAAGATTACCTGGAGCAATTATATCAACCTTAATGGTTTTCTTTTTTTATGGATTTGTGAAAGAACAAACCAAGGAAAAGTATTTGCCTTTTGTTGCAGCTTCAGTATTGGCAACAAGCTTGTTAATTGTGCAAATGGGACGTACAAATAGCTGGGATATTTACAGTCATGCTTTTATGGTTGGGAGCCTTTGGCAATTGATGGTAGGAATAAACCGAAAGAAAGTTTCGCCTATTATTTATTCAATGCTTTTTATGGGACTTTCGATTTTTTCAAAAGGCCCGGTTTCCTTATATGCTTTATGGATTCCCTTTCTTATCGCTTTTGGTGTTGGTTTTGGTAGGAAAGAATTAAAGATACATTGGAAGAAGCTCACTTTTATAGTATTAGGTGGGCTAGTTGTTGGTTTCGCTTGGAACATCTACATGTATCTAAATCAACCAGAGATAACTGAGTATGTTTTGAATAAAGAAACAACTTCTTGGGCTACGCGTCATGTAAAATCAATATTTTTTTATCTGAGTTTCCCAATATATATTGGAATATGGTTGCCATTTTTAGTTGCTTTTTTCTTTTATAAATTGTCAAGGCCTCTTGTTGACAAAATTGGGAACTATAAATTTTCTATTTCTTGGGTGATAGCAGCAATCGTTTTACTGTCAATAATACCAACCAAAAAGGAACGGTATTTATTGCCAGCATTGATACCTATGGCGTTTGCGGTTTCTTATTTTATTTATGGGATTTACAAGAAGGTAAAACATGATTCTTTAAGTAAATACGAAAGTTTTGTGGTAAAGCTGTTTATTTATATTTTGACTGCAGTAACACTAATTGGCTCAATAGGTTTGATTATTCTATTTAGAGAATCTGTAGATTATACTATTATTATAACATTTGTTATTGTAGGGATATTAGGCATTACTGGAATCTTGCTTTTTAGAAAATCTAGTTACGAAAGGCTCTTTTTTATCCCGATTGGAATAGTTTGTGTCATTTGCATCGGGGCTACCCCTAAATTGGTTCAATGGTTTTATAACTATGACGAATTTAAGAGTTTAGCTGAAATTCAAAATATTGAAGAACTAAAAGAATTACCAATTTATATTGAATGGCAAGTGTTTGACCCTAAGATTGTTTGGTTGGCAGGCAAGGCTACTAAATCTATGAACTCCATTTCCTATTTAGATAAGTCCAAATTCCCATCAATTGCTATTACTGTAGCTCCTATTGAGGAGACCTATGTAAAGAATGATTTAGATAGTGTAAAACTGAAACACTATGGAGCATTTGATTTCCATAGGAAGGACTCTAAATGGAAAGCACATGTTTATTTAGTGGAATGGAAAGAATGAGATGCGAATTTTATTACCATTAATTGGTGTTAAGTTTTGGTTGAAACTATTTTAAATTAATTCAATATCAACACTCCCGTTGAAAAGAATAATTACATTCATAATAATGTTTTTTACTGTTACTCAGGGTCTTTTTAAGTCAAAACTTAAAGAGCTCTAAAAATATGAGTTACATATAATATTGAAGGATTGTTTTGAGTAGAGAATATCATTTAATTGATAAAAGAATTGCTGCTAATAATGGGATAATTAATTGTCCAAAAACCAAAACTGTATTACTTAAATTTATTAATTGAGTTTTTTTATACTTTGCTTCCAATTGGGGAAATGTATATAAATAGTATTTATGCACTATTACTAGCGGTATTATCAAAATTGGCATAATAAATAACTTGTTTGTTAAATAAGAACCTCCTACTTGCTTAAACCCATTGAATTCTACAGCTACCTGTACTATTTTAAAAATAAAAGACACATGAATTAAAATAGTGAGAAAAACAATACCTGCGGCATAAAAATTAGGGTCCGCATTCTTCTTTTTAACTAGTAGATAAATATAATAGTAGGCTAAGTTGTACATATTCAAAATAGATTCAATTATCGATCATAAACGACCTCGATTAATGATTCTCCATCATTGTGTTGATAAGCCATATCGCCACTAAAAGCTACTTAATGAGTCTGAATAGAGTAAAAACTCTGATTACCTGGCTTTATAAAAATTTAATCTTTGTTTGATCTACTTCATCGGCGAACTTTCAATTATTTCATGACTCTCTAAGTTATTAATTCCCCAATTTTCTAGTTCGTCTTCGGTCCATAAATCTGGGAAGAAAATTCTTTTCTGATACCTCGGGTGCATGTACTTTTGCCATTCACTTCCACCCGTAGCTTCAGCTTTTTCTTTCCCACTATTCAGGTATTTTCCTGCAGCATCAAAATGCGCCATCACCCACAATACATTTACCGTATGGTCATAATGTCTCATGGCATTTATCAACTCAACGTCTAACTGGTCCTCAGTAGGTAGAGATTTAAACTTGGTCCATAGATTGGAGGTGTTGTAGGTTTTCATAAAGGTGATAAATTCCTCCATGTATTTATCTTCAAACAAACTAAGCAAAGCTGATTTTTCTCCTGTTTCGTAATTTTTACCTGCGGCCTGCCAATAAAGATGGTCAAATGCGTGACTAAATGGAGTGTCTCTGTCAATTGTTGCTCGAAAACGAATATCAATAAGGTTGATTAATTCGGTAGATGCAAATTCAATCTTTCTGTATTGTGCACTTTGGAAACCACTAGCAGGAGTTAGGGTATCTCTAAATTTCATGTATTGTTCCACTTCCATTCCGTCACCCATAATTTCAAAAGAGGAAGAAAGCATGTCAAAATAACGACTAACACGGTCCAATCTAGTGGCGAAAAATTTTGTTGTCAACTCTTCTTTGGTAGCAATTTGCTCAATTTCCCAAAGGATCATTTTGAATAACAATTCATTGATTTGATGGTACATAATGAATACCATTTCGTCTGGTTGAGTAGTCCTTTGAACTTGAAGATTTAATAGTGCTTCAGGTTGAATATAGTCCCAATACGTAATTGGTTTAGCGTGTAATAATCCGCTTAAATGGGTATCTACATTTTGGCCAATCTTATCGTATTTGACTTTTAAATCTTTAATTAAGTTTTCTTTCTTGTCGTCCATATGGTTCGATGGTTTGGTATTTTCTTCTCTTTTGGTCGCTTATTAGCTTGGAAATATCGAATCAGAAAGTTAATTAAAATTATAGGGAACGCCTTTATCTTTCAAGTAATTGCCGTAAACTATTTGCAATTCTTGAAATTGGATTCCTAAAATGGTAACTGCCCTAAATCCACATTTCCTCCTGTTACAATAACGCCAACTTTTTTGTTCTTGAAAAGCGTTTTGTTTTTGAGGATGGCGGCTAAAGGAACTGCACTAGAAGGTTCAACTACTATTTTCATGCGCTCCCAAATCAACCTCATTGCAGATTTTATTTCGTTTTCACTTACCAGTAAAACCTCTTCTATTTGATGTTGGATAACTGAAAAAGTAATATCTCCTAACGAAGCCAATAGACCATCCGCTATTGAAGTGGGATTTGGGTGAATCGTCAACTTAGATTGTTTAATTGAAAGTTCTGCTCCATTTGCACCTTCAGGCTCTGAACCATAAATTTGGCAGTTTGGAGAATAATAATTTCGACTTAAAATACTTCCTGAAAGTAAACCACCTCCTCCAATTGGAGTTATTAAAAGATTTAGGTCATTGTGCTTTTCGAAAAACTCTTTTGCTACTGTTGCCTGCCCCAGAATGATATTCTCGTTGTTATATGGATGTATGAAAGTAGCTCCCGTTTCTTTTTCAATTTCTTCAGCAACTATTACCCTTGCTTCTTGAGTTGGTTCGCAGAAAGTAATTTTACCTCCATAGCCTTCAACTGCTTTTACTTTAACTTTTGGTGCATTAGAAGGCATAACGATGTATGACGGAATGTTATTCAATTGAGCTCCTCTTGCAACTGCTTGGGCGTGATTTCCAGAGGAATGAGTTACTACTCCATTTTGTTTTTGAGCATCAGTTAATTGAAGTATAACGTTAGCTCCTCCCCGCATCTTAAAAGCTCCGATTTTTTGAAAGTTTTCACATTTGAAAACAATTTCACATCCTGCCATTTTGTTAATGGCAGAGGAAGTCAACGTTGGAGTTCTATGAATATAGGGCTGAATTCTTTTGTGAGCTTCATCAAGAGCCTTCTTCGAGAATACAGATGAATCGAAACTCATCTATTTTCTCAATTCTTCATTCATTTGGTCTACTTTTTTTACCAAATCTATTTTAAACTGATCCATTTTTACAGCTATATTTTCGTCTGATGTAGCCAATATTTGTGCAGCTAGAATGGCTGCATTTTTTGCTCCATTTAAAGCAACAGTTGCTACAGGAACGCCACTTGGCATTTGTAAAATTGAAAGTATAGAATCCCAACCATCAATTGAGTTGGAAGATTTAATAGGAACACCAATAACAGGAAGCGGAGTAGAAGCTGCTACCATTCCAGGTAAATGCGCTGCACCACCTGCCGCAGCAACAATTACTTTTAAGCCTTTACTTTTAGCAGTTTTGGCGTAATTCAACATTTTTTCAGGGGTGCGATGTGCTGAGACAATTTCTACTTCAAAATCTATGTTTTGTTCTTTCAAAAAGTCTAATCCAACTTGCATCACTTTCAAGTCAGAAATACTTCCCATGATGATTCCAATTTTTGCTGCCATATTATTTTGATGTTACTTTAACAATCGTTTTTATCTTTCTTGCTTTTTCCTTTGCTCTCTCTATGTCTTTGTCTAAAATGGTAATGTGTCCCATTTTTCTATAAGGTTTCACTTGTTCTTTGCCGTAAAGATGAGGATAAACTCCTTTTTCTTCCAATATTTCTTGAAAACCTTCATAGTATGCCGTTCCATTTGCATTTTCTTCGCCTAATAGGTTTAGCATTACAGACGGAATTTTAATGTCTGTATTACCAAGGGGTAAATTTAAGATAGCTCTCAGATGCTGGGCAAATTGAGAAGTATAATTTCCTTCAATACTTTGGTGCCCTGAGTTGTGCGATCGTGGTGCAATTTCGTTGATTAACACTTCACCTTTTTTATTAAGAAATAATTCAACGGCAAGTAATCCAACCATCTCCAATTTTTGAATCAAATTGGTGGCTAATTCGTAAGCTTTAGCTGCAACAGAATCGCTAACGTTTGCCGGTGAGAACAAGAATTCTACCATGTTAGCTTTTGGATTAAACTCCAATTCAACTAAAGGGAAGTGCTTAATTTCTCCTTTCTCGTTTCTAGCAATTACCACTGATAGTTCTTTTTCCAAATCAACGCCTTCTTCAATTACTGAAGGTTTGTCAAATGCCTGATCTAAGCTTTGCTTTGAATCAATTCGTTGAACGCCATAACCATCATAACCTGAAGTTCTCAATTTTTGAAAAACTGGAAAGGATAAATTGGAATTTGCAATATCTTCTTTGTTTTCAATTAGTTGAAATTTTGAAGTTGGCAAGTCATTGTCTGTATAGAATTGCTTTTGTAAGCCTTTGTCTTGAATTATTTTCAAGATGTGAGGCTGAGGAAATACCTTTACTCCTTCTTTTTCTAATTGAGCCAAGGCATCAGAATTTACGTCTTCAAACTCAATGCTCACCACATCTTTGTCCTTACCAAAGGCGTATACGTCGTCGTAGTTTTTAAAATCACCAACAACAAATTCGTTGGCCAAATTTTTACAAGGAGCATTCGATGAGGGATCTAAAATATCTATGTGTAGATTGAGGTTGTATGCTTCTTGCAAGGTCATGCGTCCTAATTGACCTCCACCAAGAATACCAATTTTGAATTTCTGAGAATGAATGTTTTTCATTTTACCCTTCGCTTTTTAATTGACAAAGATAAATGGAATTAATGAGAGAATTAACATTGTTTCTCCTCATTGAATCCTCAAAATGGATACATTTGCGCCTTTCAAAATCAATACATTTAGTTTGAGCCGAATAAAAATTCACGACAAAATCTTTGAGCCATTCATTTCGGCAGAAGATATTGATAAGGCAGTAACCAAGGTTGCTGATAATATCACAAAGAAATATAGAGGACGTAAGCCTGTTTTTATAGGAGTGTTAAACGGTTGCTTCTTTTTTGCGGCCGATTTAATGAAGAAAATCGACTTTAATTGTGAAATTTCCTTTGTTAAAGTTGCTTCTTATGTTGGGACTCAAACTACAGGTAACGTTCGTCAGCTTTTAGGCTTAGATCAGAAGGTTTCTGGTAGAGATGTAATTATCATCGAAGACATTGTGGATACCGGGAATACAATAGAGGCAGTGACCGAAATAATTACAAGTATGGGAGCGTCTAGTGTAGCCGTTGCAACTTTGTTAATGAAGCCCGATGTATATAGTAAAAAAGTTAAAATTGACTATGTTGCTATAGATATAGACCCTGAATTTGTGGTAGGTTATGGGCTGGATTATGATGGATTTGGTAGAAATTTAAATCAACTTTACGTACTTTCACAAGCAAATAATCTCAAATCGAACGAAGATATGTTGAATATTGTGTTATTTGGCCCTCCGGGAGCAGGTAAAGGAACTCAGGCTATTAAGTTAAAGGAAAAGTATGATTTGGTTCATCTTTCAACAGGGGATATATTGAGAAATGAGATTAGTAAAGAATCTGATCTGGGAACCTTGGCTAATTCTTATATGATTAAAGGAGAATTGGTGCCTGATGAATTGGTAATTGATATGATTGGGAATTGCTTAAATGAACATAGCGACGCTCGAGGTTTTATCTTCGATGGATTTCCAAGAACAACAGAACAAGCACAGGCGTTAGATAATTTGCTTGAAAAGCATAGTACTGAAATAGATACTATGCTTTCCTTAGAAGTGGATGATGAGGAACTAGTCGATAGAATTATAAAGAGAGGGCTCGAAAGCGGGAGAGAGGACGATAAAAATGAGTCTGTTATTTTTAACCGAATTATGACGTATAACAAGAAAACAGCTCCATTAAAAAACTATTACGACGAGCAAGGAAAATATCATTCTATTGCCGGTGTAGGTTCAGTTGTAGATGTTTTTGGACGATTAACTTCTACAATTAAAGCTTAAAACTTAATTCCGCAGATTAAGATATCATCTACTTGTTCTTCCTTTTTCATCCATTGTTTAATGGTGTGCTTTATTACCTTTTCTTGTTCAATCATAGGAAGGTGTGCAATGTTTCGCAACATATTTGCGACATTTCTGGTCATGAATTTTTTCCCTTTTGGACCACCAAATTGATCAGGATATCCATCAGAGAATAAATACACGGAATCTCCAGGTTCAATTGAGATTGTTATAGTTAGAAACTCTTTTTCTCGTAAAGAAACTCCACCAATGGAAAACTTAGAGCCTTTGAAAATTTGTAATTCCCCTTTTCGAACTAAATAGAGTGGGCGCATAGCTCCAGCAAATTCTAATTTATTTTGGGCAAAGTCCATGTGTATTAAACCAAGCTCCATTCCATCTTTGCTGTTTTTATCGTTCATGGAATTCTGATGCAGAGCAATCCGCACTCTTTTATCTAATTCACGTAAAATAATTCCAGGTTCGGTAATGTGTTGCTGGTTAACAATTTCGTTCAATTGCGTATAGCCAATAATTGACATAAATGCCCCTGGTACACCGTGACCCGTACAATCTACCACAGCAAAAAGCGGTTTATTTTTAATTTTTTCATACCAATAGAAATCGCCACTTACAACATCTTTTGGCTCGTAGTGCACAAAGGAGTCAATAAATTCATCCTTTAAACGATGCATTGGTGGCAGTATCGACGCTTGAATTCTCTTTGCATACTGGATACTCTCGTTTATTTCTTTGCTATTTATTTCTACAAGTTCTTTCTCTTTTTGAAGGTCCTCTGTTCTCTCTTCAACCTGTCTCTTATACACATCTCCGAGCCCACGAGACAGGCAGAAATCTCG
>CAJXRL010000065.1 GCA_913059105.1 uncultured Flavobacteriales bacterium | reverse complement strand
TGCCTGTCTCGTGGGCTCGGAGATGTGTATAAGAGACAGAGCGAAAACTATTTTTGATCGTGTTTTAGTCATGTTAATTAATGAAGCAGCTGATGCATTATTTTTAAATATTGCTTCTGCAGAAGATATTGATAATGCTATGACCAAAGGAGTAAATTATCCAAAAGGATTATTGGCTTGGGCAAACGAAAAAGGAATTGACTGGTGTGTAAATACCCTAGATAATTTGTATAATGAATATCATGAAGATAGATATCGTTGTAGCCCTTTGTTAAGAAAAATGAATAGAGATAATAAAACGTTTTTTAATTAATGTCACATAGAGCGCAGTCGAAAGGTCTCATATTATAAAAAAAAGCCCCCACTTTAGTGGAAAATAAATATGAAAGGAGAACAAATTCCATATAAAATGTTAAGTCAGGATGCTTACAGTCAATGGCTAGGAATTGAAATCTTAGAATGTGAAGTTGGACGATGTAAAGTAGGAATGACAATTCGTAAGGATATGTTGAATAGCATGGACAAAGCTCATGGTGGAATTAGTTACTCATTAGCAGACACAGCATTTGGATTTACAGCTAATACACATGGTAACTACGCAGTTTCTATTGAAACGTCTATTAATCACATAGAAGCATTAAGTGAAGGTGATGTAATTGTTGCAGAATCTGTCATTGAAAAAGTAAACAATAAATTAGGCTTTAATATCATTGAAGTCAAAAGAGGAGATGAATTAGTCGCTTTATTTAAAGGCGTAGTATATAGAACACAAAAGAACTGGGAAGAAAATGATTAACGATTGTCGATTGCAGATTTAAGTAGTCTGAGTAAACTTCAAAAATCAAATATTGTTAATCAACAATCTAAAATAATAAATATGGAAGCATATATCATAGACGGAATAAGAACTCCAATAGGAAGTTATAAAGGAACCTTATCAGCAGTTAGAACCGATGATTTAGGAGCAATCGTAATTGAAGAGTTGGTAAAAAGAAATCCAAATATTCCAAAAGAAGCATACGATGATGTCATCATGGGATGTGCTAATCAGGCTGGAGAAGATAATCGTAATGTAGCGAGAATGTCTTCTTTATTAGCAGGATTGCCATTTACAGTTCCTGGAGAAACAGTCAATCGTTTGTGTAGCTCAGGATTGTCAGCAATTATTCATGCAAATAGAGCAATAAAAGCAGGAGACGGAGATGTATTTATTTCTGGTGGAGTAGAAAACATGACTAGAGGTCCCTTCGTAATTGGAAAACCGTCAACCGGATTTGGAAACGATTCTAAAATGTATGATTCAAGTTTTGGATGGCGATTTGTTAACCCTAAAATGCATGATTTATATGGGACTGACGGAATGGGAGTTACTGCTGAAAATTTAGTAGCTCAGTATGATATAAGCAGAGAAGATCAAGATAAGTTCTCAGCATGGTCACAACAAAAAGCTGCAATTGCTCAAGAAAATGGCAGATTGGCCGAAGAAATAATTCCAGTTGAAATTCCTCAACGAAAGAAAGATCCAATCATTTTTGATAAAGATGAATTTGTACGTGCTGGGACAACCGTTGAAGGACTGTCTAAACTAAGACCAGCTTTTAGAAAAGAAGGAGGAACAGTAACGGCAGGCAATGCATCAGGTTTGAATGATGGAGCAGCGGCAACGATTATCGCTTCCGAAGATGCAGTAAAAAAATTCAATCTAAAACCAATGGCTCGAATAGTAAGTTCTGCAGTTGTTGGCGTTGAGCCAAGAATTATGGGAATTGGACCGGTTGGAGCTACTAATTTGGCATTGAAACGTGCTGGTTTAACATTAGATGATATGGACATCCTAGAATTTAATGAAGCATTTGCAGCTCAAGCATTAGCCTGTACAAGAGAATTAGGTTTGGCTGATGACGATGCTAGAATTAATCCGAATGGTGGAGCAATTGCAATTGGTCATCCGCTTGGAGTAACAGGAACGCGTCTTCTTCATACGGCTGCAATTCAACTTCAAAAAACTGGAAAAAGATATGCGCTTGCAGCCATGTGTGTTGGAGTAGGTCAGGGATACGCTACTATTATTGAAAGGGTTTAATTGCGAATTACGAATTTCAAATCCGGGAATTACGAATAGAAAATTAATTTCAAATTACGAATCTGAGAATTACAAATGTTCATTGCATCATTAGTCCTAGCGAGGCTTGAGCCTGAGCCTGAGCAGAAAGAAGTAAAGAAATATGGTTAATGCACGACAAGCTTAAATATTTGATTTTCTTAATTCGAAATTCTTAATTCGTAATTTTTAATTGATTAATGAAGTATTACTTTAAAATTCAAAGCAGGAGAGTTGTTAGGCATCTTCAAGAATTTGGAATTCAACCAATTCTTGGTCTATCTATACTTGCGATATTATTTGTGGGTTTGTCAATCTTGCTCTTCAGCCAATTACCTGAATACGCTCGCTACATCTATCTGATTATTGCAGTCAATATGCTTTTTGCCCTTTCCAATCTTAAAAATAGAGAGTTTCTCAAACTATCACTTTCGGAAAAAGAGTTTAAGCGGGTACGATTTGTAGAGAACTTTACCATCATTGCTCCTTTTTTAATCGTGTTATTATTTCATAGAGAGTTCACTTCTAGTGGAATTTTATTTTCGATTTCATTTTTATTGGCCCGTATGGAGTTTAAGAATAGCTTTAGTTTTTCATTCAAAACGCCATTTTCGAAACATCCTTTTGAGTTTAATAGAGGATTTCGAAAAGCCATTCTGGTTTACCCGATAGCATATGGCTTAACAATTATAGCTGTGTCGGTAGGCAATATGAATTTGGGAATTTTCTCGATTCTTCTTTTGGGATTGGCTAATGCTCATTTTTATTCCACTATAGAACCCGATTATTATGTTTGGGTTTACCGAGAAGGGGCTAAGAGAATGCTCTCTCAAAAATTAAAGCGAGGCATTGTTAATCTGCTATTAAGTGTTTCTCCTATTTTAGTCTCGTTGTTCATTTTCTTTCCTGAAGGAGCTTTCATTCAATTGCTTGCAGTAGTCTTAACTGTTTTATTTCTCCTAGCGAATGTAGTTCTGAAATACGCACACTTTCCGAGAAGCGCAGAAGTAATTCAAGCAATTTTATTGCCCTTGTTGTTTCTATTTCCTCCATTGTTGCTTTTAATTATTCCTTACTATTATGGAAAAGCCATTCAACAAATAAACCCGATTACTCAATGATAGAATTAAAAGACATTCGGAAGTCATTCGGAAAGTTGGAGGTGCTCTCAGGAATATCAATGAAAATTCCTAAAGGCAGCATTGTTGGTTTAGTAGGAGCCAACGGAGCTGGAAAAACAACGCTGTTTCGCTCTATTGCAGGAATTGAACAGTGCGAAGGGGAAATCTTAGTAGAAAAAGAATGTTTGCCAATTGGATTGTTATTGAGCAATCCTGAATATTTAACAAAGATGACTGCACAAGAGTATTTGACCTTTATGTGCAAAGCACGAAAGATAGAAGAGTTTGATTGCAAGGAAGCCAATATCTTTGATTTACCCTTGTCAAGTTACGCTTCAATTTTCTCTACCGGAATGAAAAAGAAACTGGCTTTAACTGCTCTGTTAATGCAGAAGAATCAATTTTATATTCTTGACGAACCATTTAGTGGCGTTGATTTTGAGAGTAACTTAATCATCAATCTTATCATTCGAAAAATTAAAGAAGCGGGGAAAACGATTTTGATTTCTTCTCACATTCTTTCATCTTTAACGGATATATGCGATGAGATTCATTTTCTTAAAGATGGGAATATTGAACGATCAACGCAGAAATCGGATTTTAAAGATTTAAAAGAGTCGATGGACAAGTTTGAATTTGATGAGAAAGTAAAGAAATTTAAGTTTTAACTTTCTAAAGAACAATTGAATTATTCTACTTCGTAAAAACCTCGAAATAGGTTAATTTAGAAGTCTGTTTTGAGCGGGTTACTAATTCTTGAATTGTAATTCGTAATTAATCATTCGTAATTGAAAAAAATGAAATTAGAAAACTACATACAAGGAAATTGGGTAACTGGAGATGGTGATGGCATTCCATTAATCAATGCAGTAAATGGAGAAGAAGTTGCAGTAGCAAGCACAAAAGGTTTTGATTTTAAGGATATTCTTGAATATGGTCGAAGAGTAGGGAATCCTGCTTTGCGAAAAATGACTTTTCAAGAAAGAGGAATGATGCTAAAGAAGTTAGGTCTTCATTTAATGAAGCATAAAGCTAAGTTCTACGCGGTTTCATTTAAAACTGGAGCAACTAAGGTTGATTCTTGGATTGATATTGAAGGCGGATTCGGAAACTTATTTGCCAACGCTTCATTGAGAAAAGAATTTCCAAATAAACCCTTTCATGTTGAAGGTGATGGCATAGACCTTTCAAGAGGAGGTCAATTTATGGGACACCATATATTGGTTCCTAAAAGAGGTGTTGCTGTTCATATCAATGCATTCAACTTCCCGGTTTGGGGAATGTTAGAGAAATGTGCAGTGAATTGGATGGCAGGCGTTCCCGCTGTTGTAAAACCTGCAACTAATACTTCCTTTTTAACGGAAGCAGTGGTAAAAGAAATAATTGCTTCTAAAATATTGCCAGAAGGAGCTTTGCAGTTGCTTTGCGGTTCTGCAAGAACTATTTTAGATCATGTGGAATCTCAAGATGTAGTTACCTTCACAGGTTCTGCAACTACTGGTAGAATGCTGAAGTCAAACAAAAGAATTATTAATGAAGCGGTGCCTTTTAATATGGAAGCTGATTCGTTGAATTGTTCAGTTTTGGGATTAGACGCTGCGCCAGGAACACCTGAATTTAAGTTATTTATTAAGGGTGTGAAAGCAGAGATGACAGTAAAGTGTGGTCAAAAATGTACTGCCATTCGAAGAATAATGGTTCCAGAGAATTATGTTGAAGATGTGCAAATTGCATTGGGCAAAGAATTGGGAAGAACCAACATTGGCGATCCTTCTTTGAAAGGAACGAGAATGGGAGCTTTGGTAAGCAAAGACCAAGTTCAAGAAGTAAAAGAAAGAGTGGCAGAATTGAATGAGACTGCTGAGATTGTTTACGGAAGTTTAGATCAAGTAGAAGTAAATGGAGCAAGTGCCGAAAAAGGAGCATTCTTAAGTCCGATTTTGTTGGTGGAAAAAGAGCCATTTAAGAATATGGCGGTTCATAATGTAGAAGCTTTTGGTCCTGTTAGTACCATTATGCCTTATTCTACAACCGCAGAAGCAGTTGAGCTTTCGCATTTAGGAATGGGGTCGTTAGTCGCTTCCATTGTAACTGGAGACGATAAAATTGCAACGGAATTTACTGTTGAAGCTGCCACACACCATGGAAGAATATTGGTATTGAATCAAGAATCTGCTGTACAAAGCACAGGTCACGGTTCTCCATTACCAACCTTAACACACGGTGGTCCTGGTAGAGCAGGAGGCGGTGAAGAAATGGGCGGTATGCGTGGTGTAAAGCACTACATGCAACGTTGTGCCATTCAGGGTTCTCCAACAACAATAACAGAAATTACTGGTGTTTATCAGCCGGGAGCGGAGTATAAAGACACTCCGGAACATCCGTTTAAATATCATTTTGAAGACATAGAAGCAGGAATGTCGTTAAAGACACATCGCAGAACGATGATGGATTCTGAGATCGCAAATTTTGCGAACCTATCTTGGGATCATTTCTATGCGCACACGGACATAACTTCATTAAATCATACCATTTTTGATAAGCGAGCAGCTCATGGGTATTTCATCCTTTCGGCTGCTGCAGGTTTATTTGTTTACCCAAACAAAGGTCCAGTTTCTGCAAATTACGGATTGGATACCTGTCGTTTTATGCGGCCAATTTATCATGGCGATACCATTTACGTTCGATTGACTTGTCAAGAGAAGCGAGATAAGGATGTAAGAGGTCAACAATTTCCATCAGGTGTTGTTAAATGGTTTGTTGAGGTATTTGACCAAGACGATGAAAAAGTGGCGATTGCGACCGTATTGACGATGGTGGCAAAGAAAAGTCCTTTCACGGAAATTAACCGGAAAAATGTAGAAAGTTATTTAGATAAGTTAACTGAACAATCTACTGCGAATTGGGGAATAATGACACCGCAGCATATGGTAGAGCATTTAACTCATGGTCTAGATTCGGCCGTGAATAAAATTAAATTGGACATCGCTACGCCGGCAGAACATTTAGAGAAATACACGGATAGTTTATATAATTATTACCCTTTTCCGAAGAACAGTAAAACGCCAGATTTAGAAGATGATGTACTCGCAAAGTTGGTATGTGAGAATCTTGTTGAAGCGAAAAAACATTTTTTGGAGGCATTTGATTATTATGAATTGTATTACAAGGAAAATTCTGAAGCAACGTCTAATAACGCAGTTTTTGGAGCCCTAGACAAAGATCTTTGGGACTTGATGAATAGGAAACATTTTAATCATCACTTTCAGCAATTTTCAATCATATAAAACGAAGTTTTAAATGATTGAAAATTGGAATTGTGAATTTGGGAATTACGAATTACAAATGCCGAATTACGAATTTTTGAATTAGAAAAAATGAAAAGAGAGAACCCTGCTTTAGATAAAAGTTATGCATTTGCAGTCAAAGCTGCTAAATTGGCTTTTCAGATTCAAAGAGAAAGTAAAGAGTATGTTTTATCAAGACAGTTTTTAAGATCTGGAACCTCCATTGGTGCTAATACAGAAGAGGCAATTGGAGCACAAAGTGATAAAGACTTTCTTCATAAGATTAGCATCGCATACAAAGAGACCAGAGAAACGCACTATTGGCTTAGGATTTTAGGAGATACAGAATTGATAGAAGAAGAAACAAAAGAGGACATGCTTGATGATGTTGAAGAATTACTTCGAATCATTGGATCGATTCAAAAAACATTAAAACAAAAACTCATGTAATTACGAATTGAATTTTCGTAATTCGATATTTGTAATTAAGAATTTAAAAGATAACGAACATGTCACAGCCATACGTAACTATAAGTAAGCAAGAAACCGGTCTAGCCACCGTAGAATTTTTTCACCCTAAACACAACTCTTTACCAAGTGATATTTTGAGCAAACTAGCTCAGGCAATTACTGAAGCAGGGGAGGATAATGAAGTGAAGTTAATTTTATTAAAAAGTGGGGGTGATCGAACGTTTTGTTCTGGAGCAAGTTTTACGGAATTAATCAGTATTAACGATTTAGAAACAGGACAGAAATTTTTTTCAGGTTTTGCAAATGTGATTAATGCTTGCAGAAAATGTCCTAAGTTGATTATTGGCAGAGTGCAAGGAAAAGCCGTTGGCGGTGGAGTTGGAGTTGCAGCTGCGGTTGATTATTGTATGGCTACAAAGTTCGCTTCAGCAAAGTTATCAGAGTTAAATGTTGGCATAGGACCATTTGTAGTTGGGCCGGCTGTGGAGCGCAAAGTTGGTGTCTCCGCTATGAGCCAGATGACCATTAATGCAGACCATTTTTATCCGGCAGATTGGGCAAAACAAAAAGGGTTGTACGCCGATGTGTTTGATGATATTGATGCATTGGATCAAGGAGTTCAAGATTTAGTAAACTATTTATTGTCGAAGAACCCTGAGGCACAGAGCATGCTGAAAAAAGTATTTTGGGAAGGAACCGAACATTGGGACACACTTTTAGCGGATAGAGCCGCTATGAGTGGTAAATTGGTGTTGAGTGAATATACAAAAGAAGTGCTGAAGGGATACGCTTAAAACAATTACGAATCTGGGAATTAGAAATTACGGATTACTAATCTTTTAATTACGAATTTCAAATCTGGGAATTTCAAATTTTTTAAAAAATGAATTGTAAGTGGTTTGTTCGAAATTATATTGCTGAAAAAACTATCATTCGTAATTTTCTGATTCGTAATTATATCAATTCGTAATTGAACGATTCGTAATTCGTAATTAATTTTAATTCCTAATTCAAAAAAACGATGTTTTTTTCATTTAAAGGTTTCATCCCAGTAGTTCACCCTAGTAGTTTTGTGCACCCGCAAGCTGCCGTAACGGGCAATGTTATTATTGGTAAAAATGTATACATTGGGCCCGGCGCTGCTATTCGTGGCGATTGGGGAGGTATAGTTATTGAAGACGGCTGCAACGTGCAAGAAAATTGCACCATTCACATGTTTCCTGGCATTACGATTACCTTAGAAGAGGGGGCTCACATTGGTCATGGAGCGATCATTCATGGCGCTAATATTGGCAAAAATGTATTGGTAGGCATGAATGCTGTGGTGATGGACGAAGCTGAAATTGGCGATGAGTGTATTATTGGAGCTTTAACTTTTGTAAAATCTAAAGCGGTTTTTGAAAAACGTAGCTTAATTGTTGGCAACCCTGCCAAGAAAATAAAAGACGTGAGTGATGAAATGATTGCTTGGAAAACGAAAGGAACAGCATTGTACCAGCAATTGCCTTCAGAAATGAACGAAGAAAAAGAGGTGCAAGCTTTGACTGAAATTCCTACAGATCGACCTAGTCAAGAGAAGTTGTTTGAGATTTGGGAGAGGATAAAAGAGAATTAGAAATTGCGAATAAAGTGTTCAATGAGCTTTTAAGACAAAAGAGCCTATTTGTTATTTAATCTGAAAATAGTAAGTCTGTTATTAAATAGCAACAGCAATTCAAAAATCAATCAAATTTCGAAGTAGATATTCAAGGCAGCTCAGGCATCTACTTCATCCAACTCACGAACGAAAAAGGGGAGAAGGCTAATTTGAAGATAGTGAAGCAATAAAGGCAACCTTAATGAGTGCTGTGCGTCGTAGAATTAACTAATCCTGATACAATTATGAAAAAACTGCTTACCACACTTTGTTTGATCACAATTTCTTTAAGCAGCTTTGCTTCTCATAACATTGGCGGAGAAATAAGTTGGAGGTGTTTGCCCAACGGTCAATATATCTTTTCAATGACAATTTATCGGGATTGTACAGGTATTCCATGGATCTTCCAAAATGAAACCATCGATATACTAGGAACTCCCTTACCAAGAAATGGAGCAAGCGGACCAAGTATTAACGCAATTATCATGAAACCGGATCAAGTTCGTTTTCAATCGTTTATTAACGGTGATATTTCTCCTAAATGTACTCCAAATGTAAACCAGTCATTGAGTTGTGATGATCGCGATCAAGGAACAGTTCAGGCTTTCTTTTACAACTCAGACCCAGTTACGCTCTCAGGAACTCCACCATCGTCAGGTTGGAAATTTTTTTGGGAGTCACCATGTTGTAGACCAAGTCAAATTGAAAATGTTAATACTTATGGTGTAATGCTTTTACGTGCAACCATGTACCCGCTTCCAAGTGCTTTACCAGCTGATCCTTGTTTCGATTCTTCGCCTATTTTTAAAGCACTTCCTGCAATTTTAATTTGTAGAGGGTCTAAGTTTACCTACAACCATACAGCAGTTGATAATGATTTAGATTCTTTGGTTTATTCTTGGGATCAACCATATAACGCCCCCCAATCAAATCCAGTTGCGTTAGTGTACAAGCTGGGTTTTTCCCCAAGCAATCCTACTCCCGATCAAAGCTGGAATATTAATAACATTCCTGCATCTTTAGATCCGTTAACAGGAAGTACCCAATTGGCGGTGTACAGTGGAATTGGGCATAAAAGATACATTATCGTTGTTAGGGTAGATGCTTTTAGACTGGGTCAGCGAATTGCAACTGTTTACAGGGAAATTCCAATTTCAATTTTAGATTGTCCTGACTTGCCTGGTCTTCCTGGTGTTCAGAATAAAGTGCCTAAGGTGTTCATGAACGGTATTCCAACAAATAATACAGTTACAACTATTACAGCAGGACAAGAAGTTTCGATACCAATTCAAGTTATTGATAATGATAGAATTAATGTAGCTCCATTTTCTCAGGTTTTGACCATGGTGCCCGATGGCTTGTTATTTACTGGATCAAGGACAGGTCCTTCTAAAGGATATGCTGGAGACCCAATTGGAGAACCCTGTATTCTTTCGAGTAAGGATGTTCATCCTTGTGCGTATCTACGTGGTAATCCTGCTCCATTTGTCGATGCAACGGCTACTCCTCCTGTAACTGTTGTAAAGGGGCTAGGTGCTATTGGTGTTGAATTTGTATGGCAAACCGATTGTAAACACATTCAGACAGTTACTGGCATCCCCGGAACAAATTTCGGGGTATACAATTTCGTAATGAGGGTACAAGATGATAACTGTCCAATACCGGGTATTAACTACGCAACAGTAACGGTTAGAGTAAAAGATCCTATACCACTTAAAGAGCCAATTGTTAAAGGGATTTCCGTTTTATTAGATGGTACAACTCAATACAATTGGGTTCCGCCAATAGATTCTGCATCACAGTTTACTCCGCCAGATAGAAGAACCGATCATTTTGAGTCTACTTATTCTACACCTAGAAACGGTCAGGCCGCTTCATTCTGGGTCTCACTTCATTCATATATTACAAACTACAAACAGGATGAGAGATCTACAGATTTTAGTCCCTATAACTTGAATAATGTATTTGATCCAAGTAGGGGTTATAATATTTTAGAATCAAGAGGAGCTCATCTAAATCAAAGCTCTGACTCTTATGTTAGAATGCGAACGCTTTCTGGTTGTACAGATACAAATGCGTCAATTTGGTCCGAACCGGCAAGAATAATGGAATTGAATGCAACTGATGGTAGTGCGGCGAACCAAGCGACCCGTTCTTCTACTAAACTTACTTGGAACAGAGCAAAGCCGATTAGCGCCAAATCAAGATCCTATTGGAAGTATGAGGCAGCAACTCGATTCTACATACATATCAATGATTCCTTTGCTTCTGGTAAATTACAAGATTCTGCAAGTTGGTATATTGGAGGTTTAACTTACGATACAACATACACTATTGGAAGTGGTGCTTGCAATGAGTTTATTGCTTATCGAATTGAAGCAAGGGACACAGTAATCACTTTTCAAGAGGGCGAGTCCCTTCAGTCCAGTTTGTTGGATACACTAGTATACAGCACCTTTAGCACGGTAGATACCTTTTATTTGAATGAATCTAGACCGGAAATTATTAATAATCAGCTTATAAGTCTGCAAGCAAATTTGAATAGAAATCAATACAGCTGGTGGGATTGCGATAGTAATTCAGTTATTCAAGGTGCTAATGGGAAGAACTTTATTCCGGCCAAACAAGGAACTTACCGAGTAATTGCAGCAGATAGTTTGAACAATGGGTTTTGCGTAGGAATTTCAGATTGTTTTACGACAATTGAATTATCCGATTCAGTCTTTTTATTCAATAACGATTCGTTAAGAGCTAAATCGGTGGGAGTTAATTACCAATGGTTTAATTGTAGCACCAATTTGCCAATTGCTGGAGCTACAAATCAAAACTTTAAACCTCAAGATACCTGTCTCTTATACACATCTGACGCTGCCGACGATCTACTCTGTGT
>CAJXRL010000064.1 GCA_913059105.1 uncultured Flavobacteriales bacterium | reverse complement strand
CTCGTGGGCTCGGAGATGTGTATAAGAGACAGTAGTAATAGGATATCTATATTATATTTCATATAATATAAAAAAGCATAAAAATTAGGTGGTTCATTATGCCATTTTGTCACAAGCCTTTGTTTTTTCCTAATTTCGTGTCTGCAAATTAGAATATCACCATGTTAGGAACGGAAGAGAAAGTAATAGACGAAGAGAGACAGGGAGAAACACTTGAGGGCAAAAAATTATCAAATTCAAACGGCAGAAAAGTATTCATTGAGAGTTACGGTTGCCAAATGAACTTCTCTGATAGCGAGATTGTTGCTTCAATATTGGAGAAAGATGGCTACGAAACAACTAAGTTACTCCATGAGGCTGATATAGTTTTTGTAAATACCTGTTCCATTCGTGAAAAAGCTGAACAAACCGTTAGAAAGAGGCTTACCGTCTACAACAAGTATAAACGTAAGAATCCAAAAATGATCATTGGAGTATTGGGTTGTATGGCTGAACGATTAAAATCGAAATTTTTAGAAGAAGAAAAAATAGTGGACCTTGTTGTTGGTCCTGACGCTTACCGCGATTTACCAAACCTCGTAGGGGAAGTTGACGGAGGTCGAAAAGCTGTGAACGTAATTCTTTCAAAAGAAGAAACATATGGCGACATTGCTCCAGTTCGTTTAGGAGGAAATGGCGTAACAGCATTTGTATCCATAACTCGTGGATGTGACAACATGTGCACTTTTTGTGTCGTTCCTTTTACAAGAGGAAGAGAAAGAAGCAGAGATCCAGAATCAATCCTTCAAGAAGTAAGAGAATTATCTTTAGCAGGTTACAGAGAAGTTACACTGTTAGGGCAAAATGTAGATTCTTACCTGTGGTATGGAGGTGGATTAAAGAAAGAGTTTGCCAATTTATCGGATGGAGAGAAAGTTAAAAGCACTGACTTTGCTCAATTAATGGATAAAGTTGCACAAGTCGATCGAAAAATTCGAGTCCGATTTTCCACTTCGCACCCCAAAGACATGTCAGATGATGTGTTGCATGTAATGGCAAAACACGGTAATATTTGCGATTATATACATCTGCCTTTCCAATCAGGAAACTCTAGGGTATTAGAAATGATGAACCGTGGATATACTAGAGAGTTTTACATGAATAGAATTGATGCAATTAAACGAATTCTACCAACCTGTTCCATTTCTGCTGATATTATAGCAGGATTCTGTTCTGAGACAGAAGAAGAACATCAGGAAACCTTGAGTATGTTGGAATATGTAAAATACCATTTTGCATATATGTTTAAATATTCTGAGCGACCAAATACAATGGCACAAAGAAAATATCCAGACGATATACCCGAAGAGACCAAACAAAGGCGTTTGGCAGAAATAATTGATTTGCAGCAAATTCATTCTCATGAACAACTAAAAAAAGACATCGGAAAAACTTATGAAGTATTAGTGGAAGGAGTTTCGAAAAAGTCAGACAAAGATTTATACGGAAGAAATACACATAACTCAGTGGTCGTATTCCCAAGAGAAAATTATAAAGTAGGTGAATACGTTATGGTTCAAGTAGAGAATTGTACTTCAGCAACATTAAAAGGTAAAGCCATTAAATAATGACAATAGAACAAATTAAACAACGCTTTGGAATTATTGGTCATTCTGAACAACTAAATAGAGCAATTGACATTGCTGTCCAAGTTGCTCCTACTGATTTATCAGTTCTAATTACTGGAGAAAGTGGATCAGGCAAGGAGAATATGCCTCAAATAATTCATCAGCTTAGTGCAAGAAAACACAATAAATACATAGCTGTTAACTGTGGCGCAATTCCTGAAGGAACTATTGACTCTGAACTATTTGGACATGAAAAAGGATCATTTACAGGAGCAACTGATACCCGAAAAGGATATTTTGAAGTAGCCGATGGCGGAACTATTTTTTTAGATGAAGTTGCAGAACTTCCCCTAACTACTCAAGTGCGCCTATTGCGAGTTTTGGAGACAGGAGAGTTTTTGAAAGTTGGTAGTTCAAAGCCACAAAAAACAAATGTGCGTATAACGGCAGCAACTAATGTTAATATTCCAAAAGCAATAAATGAAAATAAATTTAGAGAAGATTTATATTATCGATTGAATACTGTTCCAATAGAAGTGCCACCTTTAAGAGCTCGAAAAAATGATATTCACTTACTGTTCAGAAAATTTTCTGCAGATTTCGCTGATAAATACAGAATGCCTTCAGTGCAATTAACTGAAGAGGCTACGGTGCTTTTATTAAAATACAGATGGCCTGGAAACGTAAGGCAATTAAAAAATGTTACAGAGCAAATATCTGTTATAGAGAAGCATAAACTAATTACGGCAGAAGTGCTTTTAACTTATTTACCAGAAAATAGCGAAGCTTCGCTGCCCGTACTTTACAGTGGAGATAAAGATGGAATGACGGAAAGAGACATCCTATACAAGGTGCTTTTCGACATGAAGAAAGATGTTGCAGATTTAAAGAAAGTTGTTTTTCAAGTAATCAAATCTGACTCCAAGCCAAATAAAGAAGAAATTAATGATCAGGTTTTTGATAGGTTATACGGTGAACAAGATAATTTAAGTTCTATAGAAAGAAGGTTAGAACTTGCTCAATTCAATGAAGACAAAACACAGAAAAGAAGCAATTCAAATTTCACTGAAGACGTTGTTGGCTTTCGAAAAACGGACAATCCTGAAGAGAAAAATGATTATCATGAAATTGTAATCGAAGAAGAAGAGTCACTTTCAATTTCTGACACCGAGAAAAAGCTAATTAAGAAGGCCTTAGAAAAACATGGTGGAAAAAGAAAATATGCTGCAGAAGATTTAGGAATTTCGGAACGTACTTTGTATCGAAAGATTAAGGAATATGATATTGAACAATGAGCAATAACAAGAAAATAGGTTTTCTAGCATTTTTTATGGCTGTAACTTTTACAGCTTGTAAAGTATCGTACTCGTTTACAGGTGCTTCAATTTCACCAGAAGTTAAAACCGTTTCAATTGACTTCTTCTCTATTAATGCTACTTTGGCCCCTCCTTCTTCTGGGCAATTATTTACTGAAGCGTTAAAAGATATTTTTATTTCACAAACAAACTTGGTACTTGTAAAAAGTGATGGAGACTTACAATTCGAGGGTTACATAAGTAATTATACCAACAACCCTGTTGCTATTCAAGGAAATGAGCAAGCCGCTTTAACAAGAGTAACCATGACAGTTAAGGTGAAATTTACTAACAGCAATGATGAGACACAGAATTTCGAATCTAATTTTTCGCGATTCGAAGATTTAGCTTCAACTGAAGACTTAGGCTCAAAAGAGGAAGAAATATTAAATACGATCAATGAGCAATTGACACAAGATATTTTCAATAAAGCAGTAACAAATTGGTAATAAACAAATCAACATTTATTTCTTATTTGAAGGATCCAAATTTGGTGGGTTCCGATTCTATCGTTGGTTTGAATGAAGTTGTCTATGATTTCCCTTATTTTCAGAGTGCTCAAATGTTGCTTACCAAGTCCTATCACAGCAGCGAAAATTTGAATTTTGAAAGCAGTTTAAAGAAAACTGCCGCCTATGCAGCGAATCGCAATAAATTACACAGTTTACTTTTCACAACAATTAAGTCACCTACGCCTGAGCAAGTGGTAATTGAGCAAGCAATTGTAGAACGGACAACTGTTCAACAATTCGAAGCACCAGAGGTTGTTGAAAAAGAGATAGAGCCAATAAAGGAAGAGTACATTTCATCACTTGTAGCCAATTACCAAGAAGAAGTTCCTGTTGAAGCGACAATTGAAAACTCAACAATTCAAGAAACTCTTGGAGAAAAAGAGATTGAAATAGCGGAGTCTGATTTGACAGAAGAACCGGTATTTGAATTACAAGATGATAAACTAAGAGGAGAAAAGCCATCTATTTTAGAAGAAGATAAATTCAATATTGATTTTAGCAAAATTGAAGAAGGTAAGAAGGATGAATACGATTCTCTGGAAAATCAAATCCTAAGTGCCGCTATAAGTAGTTCCGTTTTGCTAAATGTCTCAGGAGAAATCCCTGATATTGATAGTTTAGTTACGGAAAAAATTGCCCCTCCCCCTTTTGAGTTCGTCGAAAACAGAGTAATTAAAGAAGAAAATAACGACATATTTAACAAAAATACCTCAAAGGATAGTCACTCTTTTACAGGTTGGCTAAGAGCTATAGATGGACCTAGCGAAGAACTTCTAGAAACAGAAGAGGAAGATGAAATATTTGAAGGACCCACCTCTAACGTAGCTGTTATAGAAACCAATAGAGAGAAGACCAGTTTTTACTCACCCGTTAAGATGGCACGTTTAAGCGTGCAAGAAGACGATGACTTAATGACCGAAACATTGGCAAATATTTACGCTGACCAAGGGCACTTAGAAAAAGCAATTAAAGCTTTTGAAAAATTGCAGTTGAAATATCCCGAAAAAAGCAGTTATTTTGCATCCCGAATTAAAGAAATACAAATTCAACTAAACACATAAAAGAAAATGTACATTATTGTATCCGTTTTAGTCTTCATCATTGCAGTATTACTGATTTTGGTGATTTTAGTCCAAAACCCAAAAGGTGGTTTGGCTTCTAACTTTTCATCTTCAAACCAAGTAATGGGTGTTCGAAAAACAACCGATTTTCTAGAAAAAGCTACTTGGACTCTTGGAATAGCATTAATTGCTCTTAGTATTCTTTCTTCTGCAACAATTAACAGAAACGAAACTATTCAAGCTGATGTTGTTGAATCTGAGCTACAAGGCGAAGCAAACCAAATTGTAATTCCTGCTTCACAAGCACCAATCACAAACGAAGAAGTTCCTGCTGATCCAAGTTCAGCGCCTACAAAATAGGTAGAACAAAAACTTATATAAAAGCCATACCGTTCCGGTGTGGCTTTTTTTGTTGCCAAACTGTCACTTATTCTGACAAGTCTTTCCACAGCAACTGAAAAAATTTCCGCTATTGGCAGCAGAAAACCATTGGCACGAAATGTGACTTTAGCCAACTCGTTAATGAAAACTAACTTAAAACTTAAAATATGTCAGTAAATGTAAAACCTTTAGCAGATAGAGTTCTTGTAGAGCCTGCTGCTGCAGAAGAAAAAACAGCCGGGGGAATTATTATTCCTGATACAGCAAAAGAAAAACCTCAAAAAGGAATAATTGTAGCTGTTGGAAACGGTAAGCCAGATGAGCCAATGACGGTAAAAGAAGGTGACACTGTATTGTACGGCAAATTTGCTGGTACTGAAATTAATATTGAAGGAAGAGACTACTTAATTATGAGAGAGTCTGATTTATTCGCTATTGTTTAATCGATAAAAAACGTAAAAGAAAATGGCTAAAGAAATCACATTTAATACAGAAGCTAGAAATGCACTAAAGATTGGTGTAGACAAATTGGCTAACGCTGTAAAAGTAACCTTAGGACCTAAGGGAAGAAACGTTGTAATCGATAAAAAGTTTGGAGCCCCTTCTGTAACTAAAGATGGTGTATCGGTTGCAAAAGAGATTGAATTGAAAGACCCAATTGAAAACATGGGTGCGCAAATGTTGAAAGAAGTTGCTTCAAAAACTGCCGACGATGCAGGTGATGGAACTACAACTGCAACAATTTTAGCACAAGCAATTGTAACGCAAGGTTTGAAAAACGTTGCTGCAGGTGCTAATCCAATGGATTTGAAAAGAGGAATTGACAAAGCTGTGAAAGATATTGTAGCTGAGTTGAAAAAAATATCTGAGCCAGTAGGCGAAGACTCTGAAAAAATTGAACAAGTTGCTACTATTTCAGCAAACAACGATAGCTCAATTGGAAAGCTTATTGCAGAAGCAATGGGTAAAGTAAAAAAAGAAGGAGTAATTACTGTCGAAGAAGCAAAAGGGACTGAGACTACGGTTGAAGTAGTAGAAGGAATGCAATTTGACAGAGGTTATTTATCGCCATACTTTGTGACTGACACAGAGAAAATGGAAGCTGAATTAGAGAATCCTTACATTTTGATTTATGACAAGAAGATTAGTCAAATGAAAGACTTACTTCCTGTCTTGGAAAAAACTGCTCAGTCGGGAAGACCTTTGCTAATTATTGCCGAAGATGTAGAAGGAGAGGCTTTAGCTACTTTGGTAGTGAATAAAATTAGAGGCTCGTTAAAAATTGCCGCTGTTAAAGCTCCAGGATTTGGTGACAGAAGAAAAGCAATGTTGGAAGACATCGCAATTTTGACAGGAGGCACAATGATTTCTGAAGAAAGAGGATACAAACTAGAGAATGCTGATTTAGCTGATTTAGGTTCTTGTGAAAAAATTACAATCGATAAGGATAACACTACCATCGTTAATGGTGCAGGTGCTAAAGATGATATTAAAGCTAGAGTAAACCAAATTAAGGCTCAAGTGGAAAATACGACGTCTGACTATGACAAAGAAAAGTTACAAGAGCGTTTAGCCAAGTTGGCTGGCGGTGTTGCTGTACTTTACGTAGGCGCGGCTTCTGAAGTTGAAATGAAGGAGAAAAAAGATAGAGTTGACGATGCATTGCACGCTACAAGAGCAGCTGTTGAAGAAGGAATTATACCTGGTGGTGGAGTTGCTTTAATTAGAGCTATGGCAACTCTAGACGAGAAAGAAGGGTTAAATCCTGACGAAACAACTGGGATTGCGATTGTAAGAAGAGCAATTGAAGAGCCATTGAGACAAATTGTAGCAAATTGCGGTGGAGAAGGTTCTGTAGTAATTCAAAAAGTGAAAGAAGGTACTGGAAACTTTGGTTATAACGCAAGAACTGAAGTGTACGAAGACTTAATAAAAGCCGGAGTAATTGATCCAACTAAAGTATCTAGAGTTGCATTAGAAAATGCTGCATCTATCGCAGGCATGTTGTTGACAACAGAATGTGTTATTTCAGATGCTGAAGAAGATAATGCAGGAGGCGGGATGCCAGGAGGGATGCCAGGAGGTATGCCAGGTGGTATGCCAGGTGGTATGGGCGGAATGATGTAGTCTTCTTCCAATAGCAAATCAAAAACAAAAAAGCCCTTTCTGAGAAATCAGAAAGGGCTTTTTCATTCAATAATATTTACATTCTAGAACCACAGCGTATACAGAATATAAGCTAATACAATCAACAGGATTAAGCCAAATAAACTAGAGATTAGCCCACCCAAAACACTAACAAGAATGCTGGCTAGGATGGCTATAACTAATATTGCAATTGCAGCCAGTACAATTTCTAACCAAGGCCAATCCTCAACATCATCTTCCCACCAATAATCTCTTTTCTGAATAAAACTATTTGTCTTAATAGTTTTTGTCTTCTTGATTTGGATGGCCGAAATATTTTTGAGCAGCTTGTTCAATTTTTCAGCTTTCACAACTGACTGCTTTGTACCAATATGATTCACAAACTCCTTTTTATCAGTGTTCTTTTCTGCGACAGCAATATTGTTAAAATTTTCTTCTTTTAAGTTTTCCTTTGTAAAACTTAAAACTGTCTTTGGCAATTGATTTTCATTAGAAACTGCTTCAACACGTTGCATATTCGACTTACGCAGTTTAACATGACTATTGTACTTTACTCTTCTAAAATTTGTTGATGCTGACGGATCTTTTACTAAAGAACATGAACTCACAAAAATCACCATTAAAGCAATTAAACTCTTAAAAATAATACGTCTTCTCATTCTCTTCAGGTTATAAATCATCTAATATAAATGTGGAATTTTCAAGATAACGAGCATCAGGAAAGTAAATAAATAGGCAAGTTCCTTCTTTGGTTAGATTAATAATAGGGATATGAAGCCCCATAGGGATTGCCGGGCAACCTTCACTATTACCTAAAACTCCATGTTTCTTGATGTACGCCTTTGTTGCATATGTAGCTCCGTGCAAAACAACATAACGCTCTCGAGCATTGGTATTAAATCCATGTTCCAGACCTTTTAAACGAAGAGACAATCCGTTTTTACCAAAATACGTTTCTTGGGTCTTATAAAATCCTAAACTACTTTGGTGCGAACCTTCTGTATTTGAAAAATCAATCGCGTATTTACCCCCGGAATTTTCGCCATGGGCTACATAAGTGTGATACAAAACTGTCTTAGTTCTTAAATCAATCACCCAAAACCTTTTCTTTACGGAAGGAAGACGAAAATCGATAATACTAAGTATGTTTTTATCGAATGGCAATAAACCACTCAATTTTAAATCAATATATCCTAAATATGCTTTTTCAAAAAGTGAAAACTCAGGTTTTTGAGCACCTTTCAATTGCTTATAAATAGAACCAAGAGCATATGAATTTACAATGGCATTTGTTCCTTCTTCTGCCTTTAAAGGCTGAGAAAAAGATAAGCTTAGTACGTAAAATGATAATAATAAATATCTCATAACTAGAATATCATCATGCAAATAAATGCAGCACTTAAAAATAGGGAAGAAACAATATTCATTTTCATGCTGTGTTCAAAGTTAGCATCATTTTCGTTTTTAATTACTAAACTAAACCAATAGCCAAAGTACAGAAGGATTGGTCCTCCCAGAACTAAGAAAATGTAAAAGTCATTCACATTATTTTGTTGAACAAAAGATAACCCCAAAAGCACTGATCCAAGCAGAAATGAAATTGCAGAAAAAACAAACGTCCCTCTAATTCCCAACATTAAACTCAAGGTTTTATCTCCTCTAGCTGCGTCTTCTTGATGCTGGTAGACTTGAGTTAAAGGATATGAGCCCAATAAAAACAAAGAAGAAGCAATTGCGAAAAGAAGATTTACAGTGTCTTCTATATAATATCCAAGTCCAACTTGAACTGTATAAAAAATGAAAAATCCTTGAAAAAGAGTTACTACAAGTGTGCTCAGAATGGCATATTTTTTTAATCGAATTTCATCCCAACTGTAAGCCTTACTTACCAAAATATAAATGGCACACATCCATCCAAAATGGATAGAAATTAAAAATGCAAATACAACTGCCGATAAATCAAAACCAATTACCATTGGGAACAAGTGTCGATTGACTTTTGGTGGGTTTCTTAATCCGCCAATACTGCCTTCGTCTTTATCGAAATATGAATTATAACCATTGCTCGCTGGATAAATAAGTACATGAATTATCAGAAATATAAAAACACTTTTAGCGATTGGAATGTCTTCTAAAGGAATTAATGCAAACCAAAAGACTGGCATTAGAAAAATAGAGAAGGGAATTCGCATTAACTTTAGCGCATCAAGCATAAAAAGGAATTTATTACGAAAGTAAACAAAGAGGAAAAGATTGGGTAACAAAACAAATACAAGAATAGTTAGCATTGGGACTGCTGTGCCTGAAAATGTTTATTTACAAACTGATTTAGCAGATTGGATGCACCAAAGATTGGACTCTAACAATACGCGAATGGGTAGGTTATTTCGAACTTTGTATCGAAAAACCAGAATTGAAAAAAGGTACTCTGTTTTAAAGGATTTTAACCAAAGCTGCTCTAACCCTGCTCTATTTGCCGACGCTTCAATTGAACCAAAGGTTGAAGAACGTTTATCAATTTATGAAAAAGAAGCAACTTCTTTAGCTGAATTCGCAATAAACAAGTGCTTGGTTGGACATAACAAAGACAACATAACACACTTAATAACGGTCAGCTGCACAGGCATGTCGTCACCTGGAATTGAAATTCAATTAAAACAAAAATTAGCTTTAAAACAAAACGTCCAAACTCATGCGGTGAACTTTATAGGCTGCTATGCATTTTTTCCAGCTTTAAAAATGGCCGATGCATTTATAAAAGCGGACCCGAAAGCACAGGTACTTATAGTCGCCGTTGAATTGTGTACCCTTCATTTTCAAAACAAAGATTCTGACGATCATTTATTATCGAATTCTCTCTTCTCTGATGGCGCTGCTGCATGTTTGTGCTCATCGGAACCAGGAAATAATGCTTCGCTGATGCTGAAAGGAACAGATCAATTGCTTATTCCTAAAGGAGAAAATGACATGGCGTGGAACATTCACTCAGAAGGATTCTTAATGAAGCTTTCAAGCTATATTCCTCAATTAGTTGATGAAGGCATTAAAGACTTAATAGAAAAACTATTAGGCGATAAAAACCTTGAACGGCAAGACATTCGGCATTGGGCAATTCACCCAGGAGGAAGAAAAATTTTAGAGGTTTGCGAAGCAGAATTGCAATTAAAGAACAATGAACTAAGAGCCTCCTACACTACTTTAAAGAATTTCGGAAATATGTCTGCCCCTACCATATTGTTTGTGCTAGAACAGATGCTAAAGGACAATGAACTAGCAAATGGCGAAAATCTTTTCGCTTGTGGTTTTGGCCCTGGATTAACTTTAGAAGCTGCGCTTTTTGAAATTGAGACTCATGCCTAACTTCAATATTCGATCTAGGGAAAAAGAACTGTTAGATCAGCCCAATATTCCAAAAGCCGAGCTATTTCAAAATTTAAGAGAGTTAGATACCATTAATCGACTTCTTGGGGGCCACCAAGCGACATTGATTGGTCTGCAACAATTAATGACAGACAAAAGCAAAACATATCATATCGTAGATTTTGCTTGCGGAGGAGGAGATACGTTAAAAGCTATTGCCCATTGGGCAAAGAATAAAGGTTTCAGTGTAAACTTAATGGGCTTCGATTTGTTAGAAGATGCTATCGAGTTTGCTAAAAATGAATCAGGTGGATATGATATTGAATGGAGAATTGGAGATTTCAATAATATAGATCTACCCGTATTTGATATTGCTGTTTGTTCTTTAGCCTGTCATCACTTTTATGATGAACAATTGGAAAACTTTTTGCTTAAAATGAATCGATCAGCAAAAATTGCTGCACTTGTAAATGACTTACATCGGCACCCTGTAGCTTTCTTCGGCATTGCTTTATTAACGAAGGTATTTTCCAAGTCGCACTTGGTTAAAAATGACGCAAAGCTTTCTGTTATAAAGGGCTTTAAAAAACATGAATGGCATATCCTGCTTCAAAAATTACAACTCTCTAAATTTACGGTGGAATGGATTTGGGCATTTCGTCACTTGATTATAATTCGGAAATAAATAATGCCTGAAGAGATTTACGACATCGGAATTATTGGCGGAGGTTTAGCAGGTTTAGCTTTGGCAATTGAATCTGCAAAAGCAGGACGAAAGGTCATTCTCTTTGAAAAAGAAACGTTTCCCTTTCACAAAGTTTGTGGAGAGTATATCTCAAATGAATCTTGGAATTACATCAAAAGCCTAGGAGTTGACTTAGATGCAATGGATTTGCCGCAAATCAACGAACTTAAGATTTCGAGTGCTGAAGGCAATGAACTGAATCAAAAATTAAACAAGGGCGGCTTTGGAATTAGTCGATATACGTTAGATTTTGAATTAGCCAGTATTGCTAAAAAACTTGGCGTCCTCCTTTTGGAAAACACAAAGGTTAACAATGTGCAGACTCATGCAGATGCAGCAACAATAACTACATCAAAACAAGCCTATTTTGCAAGAATTGCTGTTGGAGCTCAAGGTAAACGTTCCGTTTTAGATAAAAAGATGAAACGTCCATTTATGGATAAAGCGCAACCTTCTTCAAAAAATTATGTGGCCATTAAATACCATGTCAAAGCGCAATTACCAAGCAATTTAATAGGACTTCATCTTTTCAAAGATGGCTACTGTGGTATTTCAAAAATAGAAGGAACCTGTCTCTTATAC
>CAJXRL010000063.1 GCA_913059105.1 uncultured Flavobacteriales bacterium | reverse complement strand
GAGATTTCTGCCTGTCTCGTGGGCTCGGAGATGTGTATAAGAGACAGGATGTAATATATTTTTAACTTCTTCTGGGTCAGTTTTTATTAATTTCCATGGCTCAGTTTCTGCTAAAAATTTATTTCCCAAGCGAGCTATGTTTATCGCCTCGTTTTGCGCATCTCTAAATTGTTTTTTATTCAGCTTATCGTTAATTGCCTTTGCAGATTTCTGCAATTGTTCAGTAATTTCTGGGTAGTTGTTTTGAGAAAGTTCAGGAACTGTGCCTTGATAATACTTATCAACCAGAACTGCAGCTCTATTGACAAAATTCCCATATATGGCAACCAACTCACTGTTGTTTCTTGCCTGAAAATCGTCCCAAGTAAATTCACTGTCTTTCGATTCTGGAGCTATGGAGCATAAAACATATCGTAGCACATCTTGTTTGTCTGGGAATTCTTCATTGAATTCGTGGAGCCAAACTGCCCAATCTCTAGAGGTTGAAATTTTATCTCCTTCTAAATTTAGAAATTCATTAGCAGGAACACTAACCGGAAGGTTATAACCTTCATGCATTTTTAAGAGTATTGGGAATATGATACAGTGAAATACAATGTTGTCTTTTCCGATGAAGTGAACCAAATTTGTTTCTTCATCTTGCCAATAATCTTTCCAATTTTTATTGTTTTTGGTAGCCCATTCTTTTGTTGCGGAGATATACCCAATTGGCGCATCTAGCCAAACATAAAGCACTTTGCCTTCGCCGTCTTTAGTTGGAACTTTTACCCCCCAATCTAAGTCTCTTGTCATGGCTCTTGAATGTAACCCTCCATCAATCCATGACTTGCATTGGCCAATAACCTGGTTTCTCCATTCTTTTGGATTATGATGGGCTTTTCCATTTAAGGTACCTTCTTCAATCCATTCTTTTAACCATTTTTCATGACGGCCCATCGGTAAATACCAATGTGACGTTTCTCTTAAAACTGGTGCTTTTCCACTTAAAGTAGAAACGGGGTTTATTAAGTCGGTTGGATTTAGACTTGTTCCGCAATTTTCGCATTGATCGCCATATGCTCGTTCGCTACTGCATTTTGGACATGTTCCCGTAACATATCGGTCTGCTAAAAATTGATTGTATTCATCATCGTAAAACTGATCTCTGGTTTCTTTGGTAAAAGCATCTTTTTTATCAAGCTCTAAAAAAAACTCTTGTGCAGTTTCATGATGGAGTTTGGAGGAAGTCCTGTGAAAAATATCGAAACTGATTCCAAAATCGGTAAATGCTTTTGCATTTAGTTCATGGTATTTATCGACTATGGCTTGTGGTGTAGTTCCTTCTTTTTTGGCTCTTAGCGTAATTGCTGCACCATGTTCATCTGAACCACATATAAAAGCAACATCATCTCCCTTCATTCGTAAAAAACGGGTGTAAATATCGGCTGGTAAATATGCCCCTGCTAAATGACCAATGTGTATAGGTCCGTTTGCATAGGGTAAAGCTGCCGTTATCAGGTGTTTTTTCGCCACTTTCTTCTCCATTTCTCTGCTTATTTAAGCAAATATAAGCAGTTAACACAGCGAGTTTTGCTTAATTTCTACCGTCTTTCAAGGATGAAAAGTTAATAAGATAGCCTTTCTTTTTAAGTCGCCTTTTTATCCAAACGTTCAGAAATAGAGAGCATAAGATCAATGAAGTGCCAATGTAAAACCCATTTGACATTTTTTCAGACTCTCCAAAAATGACTAATGCAAGCAAAATACCATAGACTGGCTCTAAGTTAATACTTAAGGATACTGTAAAGGGAGTAAGCTCTTCCATTACCTTGACACTTGCCACAAATGCAAAGGCGGTGCACACAATTGCTAAAATTAACATCCATAACCAATTGGAAGTAGAAAGTTGGAAATCGGGAAGGCTTGAAGGAGTGAAAATTAAAAAGTACAGGGTAATGGCGATAACACCGCCACCTAATTCATAGAATGAGATTCTTGTAGAGTCATATTTTTTAATGAGTTGCCCATTAATGACTGTGAATATTGACGCGAGTAGTGCGGCTAAAACACCCAACCATATCCCAATTGAATTATCTGTTTCAAATTGAAAGATAAAATAAAGTCCCAACATAACAATACTGCCTAGTAGCAATTCGTACAAATGAAGTTTTCGTTTGAAAAAAATTGGTTCTATAAGAGCTGTGAATAACGAACCAGTGGCCGTAGCTGCTAAAGCGATGGAAACATTTGATTGTTTAATGGCTTCAAAAAAGAAAATCCAATGTGCTGCAATTATAAAACCTACGCCGATCGTTTGTAGGATCCCAATGCGTTTCATTTTAAAACTTTTTTTCATTAGGAAAATGTACAGCGCTAATGAACAAGTGGCAAAAAACATACGGTACCAGACTAACTGGTCTGACGGAATGGTCAGCAGTTTTCCTAAAATTCCGGTGAAACCAAAAATAAGAACCACCAGGTGAAGCAATAATAAGTTCTTCATTTAAGAAACGGAATATAAGATAGGTTTGCTTGGGCTAGCATCATTTTCAAAGGGAGCGATTTGAAGGTTCAATAAATAGTGTCCGTCAGTAATTTCTTCGGGAACATATATTAACTCGGTAATGGTTCTGTTGAGGTTAGTTTTTTCCGGATGTTCCCAAAAAGCATGGTGTGCGGCAAGTACACCGCCGTCCATTTCTTTATCAACCGAAGGCAGGTCGATTAAAAAATGGTCAATTCCTAATGCGATTAATGCGGTCATCGCGTTAGCTTCAACAAAAGCTGGGTTTGTGTCAGAATATTGTTTGCTTAATTTATCTGACAAATTTGGTAGTGTTCGGATGACAATGGCCTGAACATTTTTGTTTTGAAGAGCGGATTTTATTTGTTGCCACGTAATTATCTCGTCTCCATTTTCTTTTTTTTCAGGAACAATTGTTATCAATTCTGCTGAAAAGAAAAATTGTGTTAAAACTTTATTTATTGAATATACTTCCTTTGAAATGTGTCCCACACACTCTGTATGGGTCCCGTGCCCATGTGGATTAAAGGAGATATTCCTAAAATTTACGCTGCCGCCTTCGGCAACAGCTCCTGTGAATTGTTCTGTTCGCACTGGTTCAATAGTTGGCGGAGCTACATACCAGGCGCTGGGGTTGTCTTTTCCAACATGCAATGGCATTGAAATGTCTAATGGTTTGGAAAAATCTACTTGAAACTGCGATGATCCTAAAATTACGTTTGACTTCATGAAGTCAAACGTAAAATAAAAATCGTTACTATACCAATTTTATTCTATTACATATTTACAACAATAGGGATTTTAACTTGCAAAGGGACGGCTCTTCCTTGCTGCATGGCTGGATTCATTTGAGGAAGTCTTTCGATGGCTTTTTTGGCTGCCTTTGCGACATATTTGTTATTTGATTGCAACGTTTCAATATTTGTAATATTTCCTTTTTTGTCTATAACAAAAGTCATTAACGCACCTTGTTTCCCTCCTATGACTTTCATTTGTTCAGTTACCCGAAATAGCTTTTTAACTTCATTTTTGATGCTTAATTCACTGCACATTTGCAGTTCTTCACCTCGTAGTTCTTTGCAATTATCATAGTGGGCAAAAATTTCAACTTTAACATGAATCTTGTCCAAGTCTGTTTCTTTGAAATTCAAATCTGGACCATATGCATCTGGGTCTATTGGCCCTATTTTGCTTGATATATTATTTGTTGGGGTATCATCTTTTTTTACTGGTTCATCTTTTGGTTTATCTATAATTGTTGGTTCGAAATCGTCAACAACTTTAATTTTTGCGGAGTTTGATTCTGGCTTTAATGCCTGAATTTTTTCTTTCTGAAGTTTAATTGGAAGCATTATCACTTCATCGTCAAAGTAGCTTGTGTCAATTTCACGTTCAGGTGGAACAGGAGTAAATTTTGTAGAGGTCCATTCAAAGGCAGTTAAGGAAAGTGTTAAGGCAATGATTAATCCGGTTAAAAATCGCTGAGCAAATGGAAATCGTTGTTCTCTTTTGTGATTTGGATTTTTCATACTATCGGTTTTAAATGGTTTCTGATAATAGAACGGGGCTAAATGCCGAAAAATTGTTGGCACTTCGAAAATCAATGTTAGATTATTTTAACTTAAAAGGTATTTTACATAAATGGATGGGCATCCAGATTAATCAAATGCTCCTTTTTTTACTTCAATCTCAAAAGTCTATTAACTAAACTACAGAACTATTTTAGAGTTTAATACGTCTATAAAGAAATCGATACTTCATGTATTTAGGATTGTGATTTGTTTTAATTCAATCATTAATGTAAGTCACTTCACTTTCAAATTATGACAACGACCTCTTTTACGCAAAAAACTATTTTTCTTGTTTTTATATCCATACTCTTTTTAAGTCCTATAATCTCAAGCGCCCAATGGACGCAATTAGGATTTAATATAGATGGAGAAGCAGTCGGAGATTTGTCAGGTGCGCAGATCAGTTTGAACGCTTCTGGAAATAGAATTGCGATTGGAGCCCAAGAGAATAATGGAAACGGAGACAATTCTGGCCATGTTCGCATTTATGAATGGATAGGAACAACTTGGATGCAATTGGGAGCAGATATAGATGGAGAAGCAGAAGGTGATCAATCTGGAATTTCGGTTAGTATGAATGCTGTTGGAGACCGAATAGCTATTGGAGCAACAGAAAATGATGGAAACGGAGCCGAAGCTGGTCATGTTCGTATTTATGAATGGAATGGAACTTCTTGGGTTCAATTAGGTGGAGATATAGATGGAGAAGCTGCCGGAGACAGATCTGGTTATGTGAGTATGAATGCTTCTGGAAACAGATTAGCAATTGGAGCTGGGGGTAATGATGGAAATGGGGCTGATGCAGGACATGTTCGCATCTATGATTGGAATGGAACGGCTTGGAATCAATTGGGAGCAGATATTGATGGGGAAGCTGCGGGTGATATTTCAGCTGCAGTATGTATGAATGCCTTTGGAAATAAATTAGCGATTGGAGCATTTTTAAATGATGGAAATGGAACAGACGCTGGTCATGTTCGTGTGTATGAATGGAATGGTTTGGCATGGACTCAATTAGGGGCAGATATAGATGGAGAATATGCTGGTGACGAATCTGGACGTTCAATTAGTATCAATTCATCTGGAGATCGATTAGTGATTGGAGCTTCTAAAAATTCCATGAATGAAATATTTTCAGGACATGGTCGAATTTATCAATGGGATGGAACAAGTTGGACTCAATTAGGAGCAGATATAGACGGAGTTTCGAGATATAACCAATTGGGTTGGAAGGTTAGCATGAATGCTGTTGGAGATCGTATAGCAATTGGAAATGCGACAGATAAGGTCCGTATATATGAATGGAATGCAACGGCTTGGATTCAAAGAGGGAGCGATATTAATGGTGAATTAATAGGCGACGGATCTGGTTGGTCTATTAGTTTGGACTCTATTGGAGATCGAATAGGGATTGGAGCTCCATTTAATTCTGATAATGGCAGAAATGCAGGTCATGTAAGAGTATACCAAAACAAGCCAACAGATATAGTAGAAATTAAGAGAGAAAAGCTATTTTCAATTTACCCCAACCCTGCAAACCAAGAAATTTCGCTTGAAACCAAGAATAAACTTGGAGAGTCAGTTCAAATAACTTCCATAACTGGAGCTGTTTTATTGGAATTCAATATCTCAAAAGAACAAGAAAAAATAGACTTAAGTAATTTTCCAAATGGTCTTTACTTTTTGAAAGTTGGAGGACAAATTCAAAAAGTCGTAATTTCTAAAAAGTTCAACTGATTCGGATTTCTTGTAAGTCCCATGTTAAGTCTTCTTTAAGATTCAACCTAATTGGTTATAAATCGCAAGCACATCAAAAACCATCCTTAAATTTGTGGTAATCAGAAGGAAATAATACCTACTTTCCAATCACATTAATTCCGTATTCATCCATGCCCAAAAATCAAAAATCAAAACCTAATTCTTTACAGCAAAAAGTGTTAGGTGTGTTTCGTGCCAATCCAACATTGGCAATGAACTACAAACAAGTATCGAGACAACTCAACATAACTCAAACTTCGAAAAAGAAGATTATTGCAAAAGTATTGTTCGAATTAGAGGCAAATGAAGCTTTGATTGAAGAAAAGCCTGGGAAGTTCAAATTGGTAAATCATGAATCGAACCTTGACAAGTTGATTGGCAAAGTAGACATGACAACAAGTGGAACTGCTTACGTTGAGGTAGAAGGAATGCCAAATGATATTTATATTGGCGAAAAAGATTTGGGTATTGCACTTCACGGAGATGTGGTTGAGGTGGCAATTTTACGAGTAAAGCGAAATGGAAAACCCATCGGAAAAGTAATAGAAGTAATAGAAAGAGCACAAACAGAATTTGTTGGAACACTCCAAAAATCATTAAAGTATGCATTTCTAGTGCCTGATAGCAAAAGAATGTCGGTGGACCTTTTTATTCCGCTGGATAAACTGAATGGAGCTACAGATGGAGAAAAAGTGATTGCAAAATTAACGCATTGGCCAAATGATACAGATAGCCCCTTTGGAGAGATAATTCAAGTTTTAGGGAAACCTGGAGAGAACGAAACCGAGATGCATTCCATATTAGCAGAATATGGCTTGCCACTTAAGTTCCCTGAAGGAATAGAAGCGGCCGCAGAAAACTTAGACGTTAGTATTCAAGAATCAGAAATTAAAAAACGAAAGGACTTAAGAAAAGTAACCACTTTTACTATCGATCCTGCGGATGCAAAGGATTTTGACGATGCCCTCTCTTTAGAGAAGTTAAAGAATGGGAATTGGGAAATTGGGGTGCACATCGCAGATGTTAGTCACTATTTAAAAGAAGGGAGTGCGCTAGATAACGAAGCTTACGAAAGAGCTACTTCTGTGTACTTGGTGGATAGAGTAGTGCCTATGTTACCAGAGGTACTTTCAAATTTTGCCTGTTCATTGCGACCCAATGAAGATAAGTATTGCTTTTCAGCCATGTTTGAAATGAGCGAGGATACCAAGATTCACAAACAGTGGTTTGGCAGAACAGTAATTCATTCCGACAGAAGATTCAGCTATGAAGAAGCGCAACAAGTAATTGAAACGGGAAAGGGAGATTATCAAGATGAGATTTTAACCCTAGACAGGTTGGCAAAGCAGCTTCGACAAGATCGGTTCAAGAAAGGGTCGATCAACTTCAACACCTTAGAAGTCAAGTTTGAATTAGACGAAAAGGGAGAACCTTTAGGTGTGTTTTTGAAAGAGCAGAAAGACGCCAACAAGTTAATTGAAGAGTTTATGCTGATGGCCAATAAAAAAGTGGCCGAGTTTATTGGAGCAATGGCGGAAGGAACTCAAGTGCAGCGAGTTGGTGAGATGAAAACACCTAAACCTTTTGTTTACAGAATTCACGACAGCCCGGATCCTGAGAAGTTGCAAACCTTTAGTGAGTTCATCAAAAAGTTTGGCTACCGAATAGATACTACATCGCCAAGAGGTATTACGGATACGTTAAATCGATTAATGACTGACGTTCAAGGAAAAGCAGAAGAAGCCTTAATCTCACAGTTGGCCATAAGAACCATGTCAAAGGCAGTTTATTCAACACAAAATGTAGGGCATTATGGGTTAGGATTTAAATTCTATTCTCACTTTACTTCACCGATTCGTCGTTATCCTGATGTGATGGTTCACCGCTTGTTACAGTATTATTTAGATGGAGGAAAAGCGGTTGACGCTGTTGCTTTGGAAGAAAAATGCAAGCACTCATCTGAGCGAGAGAAATTAGCAAGCGAAGCTGAACGTGCCAGCATAAAGTTTATGCAGGTAAAATTTATGCAAGACAAAGAAGGCGAAGTGTTTGGAGGTGTTGTTTCTGGTGTAAGCGAATGGGGAATTTTTGTAGAACTAGAAGACAACAAATGCGAAGGCATGGTACGATTACGCAGTATGAAAGATGATTTTTATAACTTCAATCCTGATAATTATGCTGTAGAGGGTAAGCGCAGCGGGAGATTGTTTAGAATTGGGGATGAAGTAACCGTGAAGGTTTTAAAAGCAGATCTCTCGAAAAAGCAATTGGATTTTGAATTGTTGAGTGATTTTTAAAGAAGGGAATTTATTTAATAGTGCATTCTGTAATAGTTCACCTGTCTTATTGAATTGGCAGATTGAATTTTTTTGATTTTTACTCTCCTATCGACCAAATTATCTCGAAGCCCAACTCTTGTTCTTTTAGCTGTGAACTTTGAAGCATGAAAATGATGTTAGCCATGATCTCTTCAACATTTAAGATGTCCGGAAAATAATAAGGGTCTGATATTATTCTTTCTTCATTGCACTGGATTCCGCCTTTATAGGGGATGAATTTTGAATTGATGCTTTGTGTAATTTTGCCGGCCAAAATTTAATTTTAGATAAGATGCAATTCAATATAAAAGAAATATTTACCGTCGGAATGATTCTCTTCGCAGTAATCGATATTGTTGGTTCAGTTCCTATTATAATTGACTTACGACAAAAAGTAGGTCACATTAAATCTGAAAAGGCCAGTATTGTTGCTATGCTGCTTATGATTGCTTTTTTGTTTTTAGGTGAGTCAATTTTAAATGTTATTGGCATTGATGTGAGCTCTTTTGCAATAGCTGGTTCATTTGTGTTGTTTTTTCTGGCTTTAGAAATGATTTTAGGCATTAAGCTTTACAAAGATGATATTCCCGAAACGGCTTCAATTGTGCCTATCGCATTTCCACTGATTGCAGGCGCTGGAACGATGACTTCGCTGCTTTCTTTGAGAGCAGAATATGAGGTGCAAAATATTATTGTCGCAATTGTTTTAAATATAATTGTGGTTTATGCTGTATTGAAGCTGTCAACTAAAATAGAAAGGATATTAGGTTCTGGAGGAATTGCGATACTTCGTAAAGTGTTCGGAATTATATTATTGGCAATAGCCATTAAGCTATTTAGAACCAATGTAGGGTTTTAAGTAAGAATGAGGAACGTAGAATAAAAAATTTCGAATGAGGGGAGTGCAGATTGGAAAAGGATAATGTCTGCAGTAAGGAATATCTTTTGCCTTATGTTTTATTGAAAATAAGGTATCTAAAACTTTTCGTTTAATACCTTTGTTAGCCTAAAAACAAATCGAGCTGTGGCGAATTTATTCAAGAACAAAAAGGATCAAGAAGTTAAGATTGGGAAACCGGATTGGTTGAAGACCAAAATTTCTTCAGGAATAGAGTACCGTGAAACAAAGAAGGTAGTTAAGGAACATAAGCTTAATACCATTTGTGAGTCGGGAAAATGCCCAAACCAAGCAGAGTGTTGGAGTGCAGGAACTGCAACTTTCATGATTTTAGGAAATACCTGTACGAGGTCTTGCCAGTTTTGCAATGTAGCTACTGGTAAACCGGAAGACGTTGATCCGTTTGAAGCTTTGAGGGTTGCTAAGTCTATTAAATTAATGAATTTAAAGCACGCTGTTATCACATCTGTAGATAGAGATGATTTGAAAGACGGAGGTGCTGATGCTTGGAAAAGAACGATTGAATTAATTAGAAAACACAACCCTGGCATTACCATTGAAACCTTAATCCCTGATTTTAAAGGGGAGTGGGAAAATTTGAAACCTATTATTGAGGTCGCCCCTGAGATTGTTTCTCACAACATGGAAACGGTGAGAAGAATTACGGCAAAAGTGAGAATTCAGGCTAAATACGATAGAAGTTTAGAGGTTCTGAAACGGTTGAAAGACGGTGGAATTGAGAAGACCAAATCTGGTATTATGGTTGGACTTGGTGAATTCAAAGAAGAAGTATTAGCAACGATGGATGACCTGAGAAATGCGGGAGTGAGTATTATGACCATTGGACAATACATGCAACCTTCAAAAAAGCATATTCCTATTTCAGAATTTGTACATCCAGATGTTTTTGCTTTTTATAAAGAAGAAGGTATGAAGCGGGGCTTTACGCATGTTGAAAGTGGACCATTGGTGAGATCTTCTTACCATGCTGAGAAGCACCTTTGATCCTAATTACATATTGAAATGCTTTTCGAATTGAGCAATTAATTTGCCCTGAATCTCAAAAAAGTCCATCTTTTTACCCAGTTCTTTTTCTAAGGATGTCACAGACTTATCGTCTAGCCCACAGGGTACGATGTGGTCAAAATAGCTTAAATCTGTGTTGATATTGAAAGCCAACCCATGCATGCTTATGCCACGACTAACTTTTAAACCCACGGCGCAAATCTTTCTCTCATTCTCATTACCTGCATCTAACCAAACTCCACTTGCGGCATTAACTCGTGCACCTTTTAGTCCAAATTCTGCAATGCAGTCTATAACACTTTGCTCTAGTTTTACTACAAATTCTCGAACACTAATATCATAATTTTCAGTATCGAAGATAGGGTAAACAACTAACTGCCCTGGACCGTGAAAAGTAATATCTCCACCACGTTTCGTTTTATAAAATTCAGCCCCTGTCTCTTCAATTGGCACTTTTAAATTGCTAATATCTCCAGATTTACCTAAAGTATAAACAGGTGTATGTTGTAGAAGGATTAGGGTGTTGCTTGTTTTTTCTCCTTTTGCCTTTTTTACTAATTGAGCATTGAAAAAGCTCTCCTGGAACATCAATGCATCCATGTAGTTAGTAGGCTCTAAGGTAATGGTTGTAAAACTCATGGAACAAATTTAATAATAATGCTTTTATACGCCGGATTGGGTAGAAGGTTAACTTAACAAGGTTTCAAAGTTCTGTTTACTTTCGTTTAATAAATACTCCTGTTTTTTTAAATATGAAGAAGAAAAAGTTTTACGTTGTTTGGAAGGGGAAAAAGAATGGGGTTTTCACATCTTGGGACGAATGCAAAAAAAGCATTGATGGATTTAAAGGTGCGGAATATAAGTCATTTCCTGACTTAGCTTCAGCAACAAAAGCGGTGAAAGAAAATTACGCTAAGTACAAAGGTCTTGCGCAACCTAAGGTTGCAATTTCGGCAGAGAAGCGAGCGTTGATTGGAGATCCTGATTTGAATACTATTGCAGTTGATGCTGCTTGTAGTGGAAATCCTGGAGTGATGGAATACCAGGGGGTGGAAACTAGGTCTAAAAAAGTAATTTTTAAAATGGGACCTTATAAAAATTCTACTAATAATGTTGGCGAATTTTTGGCTTTAGTGCATGCATTAGCGTATTTAAAAAAGGCAAATAATACCACACCAATATATTCCGACAGTAAAATTGCAATCGGTTGGGTTCAGCGGAAGCGAATCAATACTAAATTGGTTCGAAATGCCGCAAATGAGGATTCTTTTGAATTGGTAGATCGAGCACTAAAATGGTTGCATACGAACGACTATCAGAACAAGATAATAAAATGGGAAACTAAAGTCTGGGGAGAAATACCTGCAGACTTTGGGAGAAAATAAGGCCTATTCTAGGGCACCATCAATCATTTTCTTCATATTGCCATTGGTTTCTTCTGCCTGTAGTTCTTTTAGTGCATCAACAATTTTCACATTCATTGCCTTTGTTTTCACTAATGAAGCGTTTAGTTTTTCTTTTGCAGCAGTGTCTTCTGTTTTAGCTATTTCTGCATTTAATTGTTCGATGGCAGTGCTGTTTTTTGTTTTCATTTTAATCAATGAATTTAATCCTGCCATTCGAACAAACCATATTCCTGAGCCTTTGCTACTGTCTCTTATACACATCTCGGAGCCCACGAGACAGGCA
>CAJXRL010000062.1 GCA_913059105.1 uncultured Flavobacteriales bacterium | reverse complement strand
ACAGAGTAGATCGTCGGCAGCGTCAGATGTGTATAAGAGACAGCCACTTTTGTTGCAGCTCTTGAACGTTCTTTTTGCTCCTTTAAATTTTTCTTAAAACCTTGCATATCAACCGTTAATTTACTTTCCAGTGCTAGTAGTTGAGTCAAGTCAATTGGAAATCCAAAAGTATCGTACAATTCAAATGCAAAATCGCCATCAATAACAGAAGGTTTTGTTGCCACCTTGTTTTCAAACAATTGAATTCCTTTATCTAACGTATTCAAGAAAGAGGCTTCCTCTTCTTGAATCACTTTAGAAATTAATGTTTTTTGAGCTCCTAGTTCTGTAAAAGTTGAACCTAAGGTAGCAATCAAAGGATCCACTAGTTGATACATAAATGGTTCCTTCAAATCAAGAAAACTATATCCGTATCGAACTGCTCTTCTCAATATTCTTCGAATAACATAACCAGCACCAGTATTTGAAGGTAACTGACCATCTGCAATAGAAAATGAAATGGCTCTAATATGATCAACAATAACTCGAAATGCAACATCCTTTTTATCGTCTGTTGCAGTGTACGATTTCTTTGAAATTTGCTCCATTACTTTAATAGATGGCATGAAAACATCTGTATCGTAATTCGAAGTTTTACCCTGAACCGCCATACACAAACGTTCGAAACCCATTCCAGTATCTACATGCCGAGAAGGAAGTTTCACCAGACTCTTATTTTTTAATCGGTTAAATTCCATAAAAACCAAATTCCAAATCTCAACTACTTGAGGATGATCTGCGTTCACCAAACTTTTACCATCTACCTTTGAACGTTCTTTATCGCTTCTTAAGTCAATATGAATTTCCGAACATGGCCCACATGGACCAGTTTCTCCCATTTCCCAAAAGTTATCTTTCTTATCCGCTTTAAGTATCCTATCCTTTTCTATTATTTTTGACCATGCATCAATTGAAGCTTTATCTTCCTCCGTTCCATCATTTAAGTCGCCTTCAAAAATGGTTACATACAATCTTTCCTTGTCCAACTTTAATTCCTCAGTCAAAAACTCCCAAGCCCACGGAATCATTTCCTCCTTGAAAAAATCTCCAAAAGACCAGTTGCCTAGCATCTCAAACATGGTATGATGATAGGTATCTACTCCAACTTCTTCCAAGTCATTGTGTTTACCCGATACTCTTAAACACTTTTGAGTATCGACTACACGTTTGTTTTTAGCAATTTCATTGCCCAGAAAATTGTCTTTAAACTGGTTCATCCCAGCATTGGCAAACAATAATGTTGGATCATTTTTAATGACAATTGGCGCTGAATTTACCAATTGATGTCCTTTGGCTTCGAAAAATTTAAAGAATGTTTCTCGTATTGCTTTTGAGGTCATATCTGTTGAAAACTTTTAACAATCTGTAAGTTATATTAACATTTGCAAACCACCTTTGTTATTGTGAAAACGCTTTAAAAGCAGTACTTTCGCGAAGTAATTTACGTTGCAAACTTAACCAAATAAGGAATTAAATTGGCTCGAATAAAGTATAGATTTAACACAAAAACCCTCAGCTACGAAAAAATCGAAGCAGATTGGAAACATCACTCGTTGAAAATATCTACATTCTTGACTGCGAGCATCTTTGCAGGCTTAATATTCTTTTTTATTGGTGCAAAATACTTTGATTCACCTAAAGAAAAGCTACTCAAACAAGAAAATAGTCAGCTAAAAGCTCAGTACGATATTCTTAACAAAAGGATGAATCAAGCTGATGAAGTATTGGCCGATGTGCAAAAGAGAGATGATGATATATATCGCATTATTTTAGAAGCAGAGCCAATTCCGAAAGAAATTAGAACTGCAGGTTTTGGGGGTGTTAATCGTTATAAAAAACTTCAAGGACTAAAGAATTCCGAATTAATAATTGAAAGTTCTACAAAGTTAGATCAAATTACAAAGCAATTATACATTCAATCTAAATCGTATGATGACGTGATTAACATGGCATTGGCGAAGGAGAAAATGATTGCCTCAATTCCGGCTATTCAACCTGTTTCGAACAAGGATTTAAGAAGAATGGCTTCAGGGTATGGCATGAGAATGCACCCTATTTACAAAAGGATGAAAATGCACACTGGCATGGACTTCTCTGCTGAGAGAGGAACTGAAATTTATGCGACAGGAGCAGGGAAAGTAATTCTTTCAAAAATAAGCAGAAGAGGATACGGAAATCATGTTATTATCGATCATGGCTATGGCTATAAAACCTTATACGCCCACATGAGTAGTTTCAATGTGAGGAAAGGTCAACTAATTACTCGTGGTCAAACAATTGGTTATGTTGGCAATACAGGAACATCTGTTGCACCACACTTGCACTACGAAGTATTAAAAAACGGCAATAAAGTCAATCCAGTTAATTTCTACTTCAACGATTTAAGTCCTGAAGAATACGAAAAAATGATTGAGTTTTCTTCTCAACAAACACAATCATTCGATTAAGATGCCGGAAAAAAGTTCGAAGCTCTATTATTCTATTGGTGAAGTTAGTAAAATGTTCAATGTCAACACTTCATTGATCCGATTTTGGGAAAAGGAATTTAGCATTTTGAAGCCTAAAAAAAATGCAAAAGGAAATCGTTTATTCACTCAAAAAGATGTAGATAACTTACACATCATTTATAATTTAGTGAAAGAGCGAGGCTATACCCTAGAAGGTGCTAAAAAGAAAATGAAAGAGAATAAATCTGAAACGATGAACGAAGCAGAGATGCTTAAATCATTAAAAAAGGTTAGGTCTTTCTTACTCGATTTAAAAGAAGAGCTTTAACTTCATCCTGTGATTAAAAAGCTTTCGATTATAATTCCGGCCTTTAACGAGGAAAAAACCATTGTTCAAGTTTTAGAAACTATTTCGAATCTGGAATTGGTGAATGGTATTGAAAAAGAAATACTTGTAGTCAACGATTCCTCTTCAGACAAAACAGGACACTTAACAGCGGAATTCATTAAAGCCAATCCATCTGCGGGTATTAGGCTGCACAACCAGGTTACAAATCAAGGTAAAGGAGCTGCTTTGCATTTTGGTATTTCACAAGCAAGTGGCGACTACCTGATCCCTCAAGATGCAGATTTAGAATTGGACCCAAATGACATTAATAAATTACTTAAAAAGGCAATTAACAATAAGTTGAAGGTAGTGTATGGCTCTCGATTTTTAGATGCAGACAGTCCTAATAAAAATGCCTCCTACTTCGCGAATCAATTTTTAACCAAACTTTCCAACATTTGCAGTGGTTGGAGAATAACAGATATGGAAACCTGTTACAAATTAATGGACTCAAAAATTGCCCAATCGCTAGACTTGAAAGAAAAACGTTTTGGTTTTGAACCTGAGATCACCGCAAAACTGGCGAAAGTTAAAGGAATAACGTATGGAGAAATTCCTGTGGCTTACGAATTTAGAACGTACGAAGAGGGTAAAAAAATTGGTTGGCAAGATGGAGTAAAAGCAATTTTTGCTATCCTTAAGTACAGTTTCTAGTCCACTTTCAAGTTATACTTCACTTGTAAATTGAACCACTCTTTTCCTTCGATCACAAGATCCGGCACAAATACAAAATTACCTTTATGTTCAGGCAAAATGACCGTCATGGATTGAACATAAGCATCCTGTACATCTACTTCAAGCTTAGTACGCTTGCCGTCCCATACCTTTTGCCCGCCTGCTTCATCAAACCAATGGTAAGACAAGAATAACTGTTCATCAGCATTTGAAGGCAGAGGTTCAAAATTCTTGTTGTTCACTTTTATAAGAAATCGAGTTGAGTCTTTGTGTTTCAATGATTCTTGACTTAACAATTCAATTGTAATGTTCTGAGCATATTGCTTCACTGATTTTTGAAAAACAGCCGTATTCAATGCTTGGTAGTTTCCAGTGTCTAGCTGAAAGTATTGATCATGTAAATATTCGAGAGGTTCCAATTCAAACCGTCTAAAAATGAACATGTCAGGTTTCAATTTTGAACTATTCTTTTTATATTCAATATCTGAGCTAGTGACTAAACTAACTGTTTGTTCTTTGCCATCCAAAGCAGAGTAAAACAAGCTTTCAATAGGGTTTGCCCAAGTAGAGTAATATATGTTTCTAGCGTCAATGCTGTATTTTGACCCTCCTAGAGTCTGAGTGTAGTCTACTAAACGTTCTAATTGAGCCGTTCTAATTCTCAATGGTTCCCCATGTTGATAAATCCAAGCTATTCGAAACAACGAGATGATAAGAATCAATGCTACAGCTGCCGAACGATAATATTTCTTCGCGAAGCCAATTACTTCGTAAACAAAGAAAAATACAACTATAAATACCATCGGGTTATACATCGATTCATTGTATCGCGTATAATCATCGGCAGTTTTTGCTTGGTTTACAATTACAATTAAGAGCAAAATGCTGCCAACTAAAAGTAACATTTCTTTCCATCGTTTTCGGACGCCCATAAAAACCAAAGCAATAACTAGCAAAGCAATAAGGTCAAAGAAATAGTTAGTAAATACCCCGGCTACATCTTGCAAATAAGCGCCATCTAATAAGTTTAAAGCTGTAGCATGTCGTTCATCCCCCACAATTTGAGAGTGGTCTTTTTCATAGTCTGAAAAAGTCAATACCTCAATTGCAAAACCAACAAGCGTAAAACTTCCTAGTCCCAAATGTATGCGTTTTTGGAATCCGTGTTGAAGGAAATGATATGCAATTCCTATTCCAATTAACAAGAAATTCTCTGGATGGCTCATCATGGCAAACCATTGCACCACCAGCATAAATACCAACCATTTATCGTCTTTCCATTTGTTTGATTGCAAAATGGAATAGAATAAGACGGAGAGAGCCGCACCGTAACAAATTTCAAGCATCGGTGACCAATACAGCGAGAGCTGGCCTATCACATGCACTGCAATTACGGCCAAGGCTGCTTTTTTATCTTTCAATAAATAAAGGCAAATTAAGAATACCGAGTAATAAAAAAACTCATGGCCTACAGAAGCTAATACCAATACCATTTTCAACGGCAAGTGGAGCCATGTACCTATAATCGGAAAGATCTGAGAAAAGGCTAAGACAGTCCTTCCGTGTTCAATGTGAAACCATTGACTATTAATAGCATGAAACAGATAATACGAGGCATCTGCAAACATCCGTTCTTTGTAAAGAAAAACTGACATAATCATCAAAATGAAGAAGATGCCATGCATTACTTTAGAAGAGATGTTTTCAAATAATTTCATTAATAATACGCTCCAGTTGAAAGGTATTTTTTAACATAATCCTCTACTCCTTGCTCCAAGGTGTGAAACGGATGCGGATAGCCAGCCTCTTTTAACTTATTCATATCCGCCTCCGTAAAATATTGATACTTGTCTCGAATGTCTTCGGGAGTAGGAATAAAGCTGATACTAGACTCTTTATCCATAGCTTTAAAAGTAGCTTTTACTAAATCTAAAAAAGTTCTAGCTTCTCCAGAACCCATGTTGTACAAACCATTAGCAGGTAAATTATTACGCAGCCAAAACATGACGTTAGCCAAATCCCAAACATAAACGAAATCCCGCATTTGCTCGCCATCCTTATACTCTGGATTGTGAGATTGGAACAACTTCATTGCTCCAGTTTCGTTGATTTGTTTGTGTGCATGTAAAATAACTGAAGCCATTCTCCCTTTATGATATTCATTTGGCCCGTAAACATTAAAGAACTTCAAGCCAGCCCAAAATGGAGGTTGGCCCTCTTGATCAAATGCCCATTTATCAAATTCATTTTTTGAACGCCCGTAGGGGTTAAGCGGTTCAAGCTTGTTCATGGTTTCTTCGGAGTCCTTATAACCGTGCTCGCCTAAGCCATATGTGGCTGCAGATGAAGCGTAAACCAATCCAATTTTATGCTTCGTACAGATATTCCAAATAGATTTGGAGTATTCCACATTTAATTTTTGAAGAACAGCCTCATCAAATTCTGCCGTATTTGTTCTTGCACCCAGATGAAATACAAAAGTCACATTCTCTGCATTCTTCTCAAACCAAGGAATGAATTCTTCTCGCTCAATTTGGTGAACTATTCTTTTGCCTTGTAAGTTTTTATTTTTTTCAGGGAATTTAAAATCATCCACTACAATAATGTTTTCACGATCTTTTTTATTGAGAAAACTCACTAAATAACTACCGATAAAGCCGGCTGCTCCTGTAACTACAATCATTATTATACAAATATTGGTTTAGTAATTTCTTTAATTATATCTTTTTCTATTGCAACTGAGAATAGATTTTCAACTGCTTTCCTTCCTTGTTCTCCTAAGTCAATGGAGAATTCATTAACATACAAATCAATATGCTGTTGAGTTACACCATCACTCATTTCTTGAGCATGTTGTTTTACATATTCTTTTGATGCGCTTGGATCGGCTTTAGCAAATTCGATGCTTCTGCGTAATACTCTATCTACTTTTTGTTGCAATTCTTTATCAAAATTTCTTCGAATTACAATTCCTCCAAGAGGAATTAACCCCCCAGACTCTTTTTCCCAAAAATCTCCTAAATCAATTATTTTATTGAGCCCTTTCTCGGCATAAGTAAAACGATTCTCATGAATAATCAAACCTGCATCTGCTCTGCCATCGAGAACCATTTTTTCAATTTCAGAAAACAAAACTTCTTCTTTACTTTGAGCATTTGGATACGCCATTGAAAGTAAAAAATTGGCCGTTGTGTATTTTCCAGGAATCGCGATTTTAGCTGCGTTAACTTGCTCAATGCTCAACTGCTCCCGAGAAATCAACAAGGGACCTACTCCACTTCCTAATGCGCTACCAGAATGTAATAATTGATAGTTATCTAAACAAAATGCCATGGCATGATAGCTCAACTTGGTAATGTCCAATTCTTGATTAAATGCTTTGTCATTTAGCTCTTCAACATCTCCTAGGGTAATTTCAAAATTCAATCCTTCAGTATCAATTTTTTGATGTACCATAGCATCGAAAATGAAGGTATCGTTAGGACAAGGTGAAAAACCAAGACTTAATGTTTGCATTTACAGTTTACTTATTATCCTATTTGTTGCCTCAGCTAAATTATTTAAAGCAAGTTCAATTTCCCATGCATCGCGATTTCGTTTTTCCACATAATTCGAAATGGCTCTAATTTGAATAGTTGGAATTTCCATTTGGTTGCAAACATAAAAAAATGCAGCACCTTCCATCGTTTCAATTTGAGGATTTAATCTCTCTTTAATTCGTTTTATTGAGAAATCATTTCCATGAACTGTATTAACGGTAATGGAACGTACCTCTTTGAAAGAATGAGCAGATTCTACAAAAACAGATTGCAGAAATATAAAAGATCGATTTAAAACACCATTTATAAATGGTCGTTCATTTTTTCCCCTCAATCCTACATCTTCGTACGATTTGAGTTCTATCCCGTCCTCCACCATTTCTTCAGAAAATTGATCTTGAACAACTTCAACGACTTCACCCAAAGCTATACTTCTATCAAATGATCCTGCAATTCCAACGTTAATTGCCAAATCAAACTGCTCTTCTTTCAGCACTTTAGTCAATTGAAATGTGGTAGCAATCATGCCGACATCTGTTACCAACTTGAAAATATCGTGCAAAGGTTTCTGCTCAGCCAACTTAAGTTGAATGGGCTCTAACTCTTCTACGGTTGCCGCTACAATTAATATTTTCATATTTTTAATTACTAATGTTTAATGTTTAATGAACATTCACCATCTAATAACATACAGAATCACATTACTTGTAACAAACTTAAAAGTACAATTCGAGACTTTTTTAGTTTGATAATTCTTCATCCGCAATTCGACATTCGTAATTCGTAATTCAACATTTGTAATTCTAAGACTCTTTAGCAGGTATTCTCTTTAACGTTTCCAATAGAAACCCCCAATATTTTTGAACCGAACTAATTTGAACTTTTTCATCAGGTGAATGCGCTCCACGAATATTTGGCCCAAAAGAAACCATATCTAAATCTGGATAATTTGTTCCAATAATTCCACATTCTAATCCTGCATGACACGCCTTTACATCTGCTTTTTCTTTAAATAGTTCTTCGTACAGCTCACTCATTATTGATACAATAACAGAAGATGGTTCAGGAGTCCATCCAGGATAATTTACATCTGTGTTAACTTTTGCTTCAATAATTGACAATGCCGCTTCAATAGTTTTTACTTCATCCCATTTCTCAGAATTTACAGAACTTCTGCACAAACACAAAATTTCAGCCTTTCCTTCCCTAAATTGAATCTGTGATAGATTATTTGATGTTTGCACTAAGCCTTCAATGGTTGAACTCATTCTATAAATACCATTCGGAACGGCATAAATAGCGGTTATAAATCGCTTTGAAGATTCTACAGAAGCACCTTTAGATCTAAGCTCAACAGCTTTTGTTTCAAATGTTAGGTTCGGGTCGGTATGCTTATGTTCTGCGATAACTTCAGCAGCAAATTGATCTTTTACCGAAACAAAAAGATCCAAATCTTTTTTTGCAACTCCAATGATTGCATTCGATTCTCTTGGAATTGCGTTTCGCAGCCCCCCACCATCAATTTCAATTATCGAAAATTCTGTTTTTGCCATTAACTCGTGCATAAAGCGATTCATTAATTTATTGGCATTTCCCAAACCTTTAATGATATCCATTCCTGAATGACCGCCCGACAACCCTTTTAATGTCACATGAATCGTTTCAAAATTCTGGTTCATTTCTATTTCGTCATAATATGCTTCTCCAGAAACATTTGCCCCACCGGCACAACCTATGGTAAGCTCATCATCATCTTCAGTATCTAAGTTTAAAAGAATCTCTCCTTCTAAAAACCCTGCTTTCAGCTCAAAAGCCCCAGTCATTCCAGTTTCCTCATCAATTGTGAAAAAACCTTCAATAGCAGGATGTGGAATATCTGTTGATTCTAACAACGCCATAATCGACGCTACACCAATGCCATTATCAGCACCTAAAGTTGTTCCTTCGGCCATTACCCAGTCACCATCAATGATCATCTTAATGCCTTCTTTGTCAAAATCAAATACAGTATCATTGTTTTTTTGATGAACCATGTCCAAATGAGATTGTAAGGTCACTTTCCTTCGATTCTCCATGCCTGGTGTTGCAGGCTTTGAAATCAAAACGTTACCACACTCATCTGTTTTAGTAAGCAAACCAAGTTTTTGACCAAAGTCTTGAATAAATTTAATTACTCGTTCTTCTTTCTTCGAAGGGCGAGGAACTGCATTTAAATCAACAAAATTCTTCCACATTAATTGAGGCTCTAAAGCCGCTATACTTTTTGACATACTGTTTCTTTTTTGAGTGTATCAAAGGTAAGTCCTACAGGCTAAAAACAAGAAGAAAAAAGAAGGTAATTTAAATTTAAAAAAATCAAATTTTCAATTAAATGAGGAGCTTATATTTGTAAAAAATATAGACCTCATGTCAAAAGTAGTATACATAACAAGAAGAGAACGATTTAGTGCTGCGCACAAATTAGCAAAGCCGGAATGGTCTGACGAAGAGAATTATAAAGCATTTGGAAAATGTTCTAATCCGAATTGGCATGGGCACAATTACATTTTATGGGTAACTGTAAAGGGAACACCTGAACCTTCTACAGGCTTTGTTGTTGATTTATCTGCAGTTGGAGACGTAATTAAGGAACAAGTAATTCAACATGTTGATCACAAAAATTTAAATATAGATGTTGAGTTCACTAAAGGCTTAATGACTTCAACAGAGAACTTGGCTATTGCGGTTTGGGAGCAATTGAAAAAACCTATTGACAAACTTGGCGCTGAACTACATTGTGTTAAGATTTCGGAAACTGAAAATAACTATGTAGAATACTTTGGATAATTAGAACATATGAGTGAAGAATTTAAAGAAGGTTACATTCGATCTGACGAATACAACGATGCGAAAATTGATAGAATTGCTAACTTGTATACGGGTATCATCTCAGAATTAGGAGAAGACGTTAACCGCGAAGGCTTATTAAAAACTCCTGAAAGAGTAGCTAAGGCAATGCAATATTTAACGCATGGGTATGACTTAGATCCTGCTGAAATATTGAGAGGTGCGATGTTCACTGAAGACCATAACCAAATGGTTATTGTAAAAGACATAGAAATGTATTCTATGTGCGAACATCATATGCTTCCGTTCATGGGAAAGGCTCATATCGCCTATATTCCGAATGGCAAAATTGTTGGATTAAGTAAAATTCCAAGAGTAGTTGATGCTTTTTCAAGAAGACTTCAAGTTCAGGAACGATTGACGGATCAGATTAAGACCTGCATTCAAGAAACCATGAACCCTTTAGGAGTGGCAGTTGTAATTGAGGCAAAACACATGTGTATGCAAATGCGCGGAATTCAAAAACAGAACTCTGTTACCACTACTTCTGCATTTACTGGTGCTTTTGAAAAGGATTCTACTCGAAAAGAATTCATTCAACTATTGTCAGCTAAACTTTCATAAATCTGCCAAAAATTCAGATTATATTTGAGGGTACCATTTTTGATACTGTTTAGAAAAAATATAACACATGATAGATTATAGTAACAATAGCGGCCCTCAATCTAACACTGGCGAAGTAAAAGCTCAAGATACCACCAATACCTTTTTAGCAAATGTATTTACGTATATGGGTGGTGCTTTAGCAATTACCGGTTTATTGGCATATTGGTTTGGCAACACTCCCGATTTAATGTCATACTTGATAAACCCAATGGGCGGAGCTTCCACCTTGGGCTATGTAGTAATATTTGCTCCATTGGCATTTGTCTTAGTGATGTCTTTTGCTTTTAGCAAACTATCATCTTTTGCTTTGCTTGGGCTATTTGTTCTATACGCTGCAGTTATGGGAGTTAGTATGAGTTTTATCTTTCTAATTTACACTGCATCAAGTATTGCATCTACCTTTTTTATAACCGCAGCGACCTTTGGAGTGATGGCTGTAATGGGGTATACAACAAAACAAGACTTAACCAAATTTGGTTCTATTCTATTTATGGCGTTAATTGGAATCATCATTGCCTCAGTAGTAAATATGTTTTTAGGCAACGGCATGCTTGATATTATCATCAGCTGCGTTGGTGTATTAATATTTACTGGGTTAACTGCTTATGATGTTCAGAAATTGAAAAGAATTGGTGCAGGAGTTGAGTACGGATCCGAGTCGGCTAATAAGCTCGCTATAATGGGAGCTCTGAATCTTTACTTAGACTTTGTGAATTTATTCATGATGTTATTAAGATTATTTGGCAACAGAAGATAGTTCGAAGCTAACGCTTCGAAGACAAAAGACAAAGGATAAAGATTGACATCAACATCAAGTACTGCAACCTGAGCAAATTACATATGCCTGCGCATCAATAAATAACTCTTCGAAAAGTAAATTCAACCCCACTTTTAATCTTTTATCTTTATTCTTTTACCTATTTTTAATATTATGAAAAAAGCATACGTTTTCCCTGGTCAAGGAGCCCAATTTGTAGGAATGGGAAAAGAGCTATACGAAAGCTCTGATTTAGCAAAAGAAATGTTTGAAAAAGCCAATGAGATTTTAGGCTTTAGAATTACAGATATAATGTTTGAGGGTACTGATGAAGAGCTAAAACAAACTAAAGTAACACAACCAGCCATCTTTTTGCACTCAGTAATTTTAGCCAAAACTTTAGGCGATACCTTTAAACCAGATATGGTTGCTGGACATTCTTTAGGCTGTCTCTTAT
>CAJXRL010000061.1 GCA_913059105.1 uncultured Flavobacteriales bacterium | reverse complement strand
TCTACACAGAGTAGATCGTCGGCAGCGTCAGATGTGTATAAGAGACAGCAATGGTTCCAAAAAGCTTGTTAAATGGTAACCCTTCATATTTGCCTAACAATGCTGGTCTAGTAACTTCTCCTAATCTTGGCAGTGCTAAATTTGCCACATACCCAATCATTACGGTAAAAAAACTATTCCAAAACCACGGTGTTTTCCCAAGCGGTTGAATAGTATATTTCCAACGAATAGCTCGACTCATATGACTCAACACGCCAAAAACCATAGACAGAATTATCCAAAAATAATTTGCACTTGAAAAAGAGATATGTAGTTCTTGTTTCTCCTGATCGGTCAAATCTTTAAAAACGTACCAAATTAAGAATGCTCCAAATGCCAACGGCAGAGCTACTTTTAAAAAAGAGATAATAGATTTCAAATAATTTGTTTTATAAAGCGAATTTAGGGATTTAATGACAAATTATCGATTAACCTTACGCCCTCTAAATGAACAACAACAAAAGCTCTTGGGCAAGTAGTTTCTTCCCATTCTTCTACCCTCTCAAATGTTTCTTCGTCTACTATTTCAAAATATTCCACTTCACAGTTTTGATTCAATTTTGCAATAGCATGTTCAACTAAAGTTTGAGGATCAAAGATTACAACATTGTTTCTGCAAAAATTTAATGTCGCATAAATCTCAGCCGCAGTCAAAAGCGCTTTCTCCGTCAATCTCAAATTTCTTGAACTTAAAGCCAATCCTCTTCCCGACCTAACCGTATCACAACCTACGATTTCAATTGGAAATTGTTCTGTTGTTCTCAACCATTTTATTATTGATAATTGTTGAAAATCTTTCTCTCCGAAGTAAGCTTTTTGTGGCATTATGGCTAAAAACAATTCCTTCACAACAGCTGCAACACCTTCAAAATGTCCCGGTCTATGCTGGGCCTCCATTACTGTCCCTAATAAGCCAAAGTCATAATAATTAGCTCCAACTCCTTCATAAAAAGCCTCTGCTTCAGGGGCAAAAACAATATCACAACCCTCTTTTTCCAAAAATTGCAGATCCTGCTCAAAAGTATCTGGATACTTATCTAAATCTTCCTTTTTGTTAAATTGTAATGGATTCACAAAAATGGAGCAAATTGTCTTATCGTTTTCAATTAACGAACGACGAACCAATTGAAGATGCCCTTCATGCAATGCTCCCATTGTAGGAACAAGACCAATAGTGTAGCCTTTGCTTTTCCAAGATTGAACAACTGCCTTTACTTTACCTTTAGTTTTTAATATTTCCATCAACTTATATTGGTCCAAAAATAGTATTTACCTGCAAATCTCAACATTTTCAGGCTTTAACTAAGTTAAAGACTTGCGTATGTCCTTTATTTTTACGTAATTTTGTAGAGCTTTAATAACTAATATGCCATTTATGAGTAAGAAAAGAATTCTTTACATCTCTCAAGAAATTACTCCTTATTTACCCCCTAATCATCTTTCTAACATAGGTAGAAATTTACCACAACACATTCAAGAAAAAGGCAAGGAAATAAGAACATTTATGCCAAAGTTCGGGTGTATTAACGAAAGAAGAAATCAGCTTCACGAAGTGATTCGTCTTTCCGGTATGAATCTAATAATTGATGACAATGATCATCCATTAATAATTAAAGTTGCTTCAATTCAACCAGCAAGGATGCAAGTTTACTTTATTGATAATGAAGATTATTTTCAAAGAAAAGCAATTTTGAAGGATGGGGATGAGAACTTCTTTGAGGATAATGATGAAAGAGCAATTTTCTTTTGCAGGGGCGTTTTAGAAACTGTGAAAAAATTAGGCTGGGCTCCAGATTTAATTCACTGTCATGGTTGGATGACAAGTCTGATCCCTTTATATCTTAAAACATCTTATAAAGACGAGCCACTTTTTGAAAAATCTAAAGTCATTACTTCCATTTACAACGATTGTTTTGAAGGAAGTTTGGATGTTAACTTCTCGAAAAAAGCGCTGATGGATGGTGTTTCTGAAGATGATTTAAAAAACTTTGTTACGCCAACTCATTCGAGCTTATGTTCAGCTGCGGCTTCTTGGTCAGACGGTGTTATTGTTGGTGAAGAAGGTGCAGAAAAAATAATTGAAAATGTTGATAGGCCAACATTACAATATCAAGGTGTTGATTACGTTGATGCCTTTGATGACTTCTATGAAGAAATATTATCGGAAGAAGAAGTATTGGCAGAATAATTTCATGAAAAAAAACAACCCATTTAATAGAATGCGGAAAGTGTTAATCCTTTCCGCATCTTTTTTGTTTATGCTCCAAGCGTGCAAAAAAGACGGAGTACTATTTCCAGATTTTGAAGAGAAGACAACTTTTTCTTTTTTTAGCGATACCACAACTCTAGTAACTAGCACCCGAATAGGTGATCGTGTGCTAGCAGATAAAATTTCTACCGGTTTAATTGGAGAATATAGGGATTCTTCATTTGGATATACCACTTCTAGCATTCATATTCAACCAGTTATATCTTCAAATGCTCTGGAGTTTAGCGATAGTTCAGAAACAGTTAAGGTAGACTCCGTTATTTTAAGCTTAGAATACGGTGGCAATTCTGGCGACACTAGCTATTATGGAGACACCAGTATTGCTCAAACATTTGAAGTATTTCGAATAGATCAAGAACTATTTGACACAACAAACTATTACTCAGATGCCAATATAGCTGTAAAATCAACACCACTAGCTTCTTATAGCTTCAATCCAACTCCAACAAAAGAGGTAGTGATTTACCAACCCAATAATGTAGGAATTGTTGATACAGTTACCGTAAGCTCTCAAATTCGAATAAATTTAGGGAATACGTTAGGGGATGAAATTATTGCAAAGCAAGGAAGTGAAGAATTAGATAACAGCGCAAATTTTGTAAAATTTTTCAAGGGTCTAAAAATCAAACCTGTTAGCAATCCAAATATTTCAGATAACGAAGCGGCTATTTTATACTTCAGATTGACCGCGACCAATACAAAAATGACCATCTACTATACTGTTACTGATTCAGCCAATACAACTACTCAAAAAGCAGTTGATTTCCCTGTCAATACAAACAGTGTAAGATTTAATACATTTGAGCACGATTACACTGGTAGCGCTGCAGAAACAGCCTTACAAACTCAAAATTCAAATTTAGCTTATGTTCAAGCAATGGCAGGGCTGGAAACAACCATTAAATTTCCTGATTTAAAAGAACGTCTTGGCGGAAAAATTATAGTAAATAAAGCGGAGCTTATTATTCCCGCGGCAAACGGGAGTTACTCTAACAATGTAGGTAAGGCAGATAAGTTAATTGTTGCCTCAAGAAATGATGTTGATACATTACAGTTTATACCAGATGCTTTATTGAACGCTGAGTTTTTCGGTGGAGAATTTGACGAAAATAATAACGAATACAAATTCAACATTTCGAGATACTTACAAAGTTACCTAAACGGTAATGAGAATGACAATGGTTTAACTTTGTTAGTCTCTGGAAGCGCAGTGAAAGCGGAAAGAGCCGTAATTTTTACAGAGAATAGCAGCGGCAACAAAATTAGATTAAACTTATATTATACTAATATTCAATAAGAATGTGTGGAATTGTAGCATATATAGGGCATCAACAAGCCTACCCTATTGTTTTAAAAGGGTTAAAAAGATTAGAATATAGAGGATACGATAGCGCTGGTGTTGCTTTACTTGACACTGACTTGAATATCTATAAAAAAGCAGGTAAAGTATCTAACCTAGAGAATTTTGCTGAAGACAAAAACTTGAACTCAACTGTCGGCATTGGTCACACAAGATGGGCAACCCATGGAGCGCCTAACGACGTAAATGCACATCCTCATAAAAGTGGAAATGATAGGTTAGCAATTATTCATAATGGTATTATTGAAAATTATGACGCTTTAAAGAAAGAGCTCATAAAAAGAGGCCACATATTTGAAAGCGATACAGATACAGAAGTATTAATTCATTTGATTGAAGAAATAATTGCAAAAGACAATGTTTCTTTAGAGGAAGCAGTGAGATATTCTTTAAATGAAGTAATTGGTGCATATGCAATAGTTATAATTGACAAGGAAAATCCAAATAAATTAATTGCTGCAAGAAATAGCAGCCCACTTGTAATTGGAATTGGTAAAGAGGAGTTCTTTGTGGCTTCGGATGCAACACCAATAATTGAGTTTACTAAAAATGTAATCTACCTTGACGATGAGCAGGTTGCTATTATTGAAAGAGGACAGGAAATTAAGATTGTTGACATAGCAAATAAACAAATTACTCCTATGATTCAGGAGTTGGAAATGAATTTGGAAGCTATAGAGAAAGGGGGCTATGAGCATTTCATGTTAAAAGAAATCTACGAGCAACCTCAATCCATTCGGGCGAGCATGTTGGGCCGATTAAACTCTGTGACAGGTGAAGTTACGTTGGGAGGAGTTGAAGAGTTTGAAGCGAAATTCATGAATGCGGATAGAATAATTTTTGTAGCTTGTGGAACATCTTGGCATTCTGCTTTGGTAGGAGAATACATGATTGAAGACTTAGCTAGAATTCCTGTTGAGGTTGAATACGCTTCTGAATTTAGATACAGAAACCCTATTCTTTCTGAAAAAGATATTGTGATTGCCATTAGTCAGTCCGGCGAAACAGCTGATACTTTAGCGGCATTAGAGCTAGCAAAAGAAAAGGGAGCAACCATCTATGGCATTTGTAATGTGGTAGGATCTTCTATTGCAAGAGCAACAGATGCTGGATCATATACTCATGCAGGCCCTGAAATTGGCGTAGCTTCTACAAAAGCATTTACTGCTCAGATTACTATTTTAGCTTTAATGGCTTTAACCCTAGCCCAGAAGAAAGGAAGTATAACCAAAACTCGCTACCAGGAATTAACCAATCAGTTAAATGATATTCCTAGACTTGTGGGAAAAGTTCTAGAATCTAATGAGCAAATTAAATACATTGCGGAGCAATATAAGGACGCTGCAAACTTCTTATACTTAGGAAGAGGGTACAATTTCCCTGTTGCTCTTGAAGGTGCTTTAAAATTGAAAGAGATCTCTTATATACATGCAGAAGGTTATCCAGCTGCTGAAATGAAACATGGCCCTATTGCATTAATTGACGAGAACATGCCAGTTGTTGCTATTGCAACAAGAATAGCTAACTATCAAAAGGTAGTGAGTAATATTCAAGAGGTGAAGGCTAGAAATGGAAATATTATTGGAATTGTAACAGAGGGCGACGAAGCCATTAGAGCAATATCTGAACATGTTATTGAAATTCCAGCAACAGATGAGTTCTTAGACCCGCTAATTTCTGTAATACCACTACAGTTGCTGTCTTACCATATTGCAGTTATGAGAGACTGTAACGTTGATCAGCCAAGAAACCTTGCAAAGTCCGTAACGGTAGAATAAAACATTTAAAATACATATAAATAAAAAAGGCTCGCAAAATGCGAGCCTTTTTTATTTCTTTACGTTAAGATTCAATACTAATCTACAATTATATCAGTCTTATACGTAGAATAATTAATTTTCAATGCATTTGCTTTTCTCAGTTCCTGCTTTACATCAGTTACAATTCCCATTTTCGCCTCTTTGTCAACCTTTAATGACCAGGTTAGATATGGAATTTCCTGAGGGTCATGACTCTCCTTCTCTCCTTCCACAAAGGCAATTATATCCCTCTTTGTAGCAAAAGCGTCGTTCAATTGAATTCTATCAGCTGTTCCATATGATCCTATAAATTTATCTTTTGGAGATCCAATATAAATATAGCTTACTAATGATTTCTTTTCGAGCTTATTTACCTCTGTCGCCTTAGGCCGAGTAACGTCAATTTTTAAATCAACTTCTCTCATCACAGTGGTTACCATAAAAAAGAACAACAACATAAAAACAATATCCGGAAGTGCCGCAGTATTAACGGCTGGTATACCTCCACCTGATTTCTTTCTAAATTTTGACATATCTTATTCTCCTACATTTTTAGGTTCCGCTTCAGAAATTCGTTGTGGATAAAACTTCTTAACCGCCTTTAACTGCTTCTTCGCAGTTGCTGATGACATTTTAATCTCATCTTCTAATTGCGAAATGGACTTCCCAAATTTACGCTGTGCATATTCCTCTCGAATATCATTATAAGCCCCAACTAATTCGTTTTGAACTTTGATGTACATCTCGTAAGAAGTTCCTCTGTCGTTCTGTAAGGAAACAATTTGTTTAGATACCATTACGTTCCCTAAGATAGGAACTTCAGTTAACACTCCTTCTGGCATCGATTCATCTTGAAATGTTGGATCACCAATAATGAATTCTTTAGCTTCTTCTCTTAATTTTGAAACCAACATTCGCTCTCCTTCAACAAGTAAATCGTTATTTGCATTCACCAATACTTGAAAAATATTTCTCTCCTTAATTTGTTTATTATCCTCAGGGAGATCTGTTTCAGGCATTGGAGGCAACTTACGGGTCAAACCAGTGTCAACATCCATTGTAGTGGTTACCAAGAAAAAGATTAAAAGTAAGAAGGCAATGTCTGCCATCGAACCTGCATTAATTTCTGGGGATGCTCTTCTTGCCATCTAAATTTTATTTAAAAATTTTCATAAATGCTGATGAAACAGTAGCTATGATTGCTCCAATTGCTAATATATAAAAAGCAACTAAACCTGTACTAACTAACTTTGATTCTTCAGAAGTTGATATAAACTTCGTATATTTTGGTAGCATTTCATCACCTGCTAATGCATATGATATTCCAAATACAACAACCAGAGCGCCAACTCCAATTAATGCGCTTTTTGCAGCTTTAGGGTCTTTGGTCAAAGCAATTATTGGGAATACTATAGCTGAAGCCGTGGCCAAAGCCATCAATATATAACACCAAGTCATTAACAATTCTGTATCTACCACTTCAAGGTAAAACAGAACACCCAAGAGTGCACTAATTCCCAGAAGAACGTAAAGTACAATAGGCAATATTTTTGATATTCCTTCTGACATAATTAAGCTTTTTTGTTTTTCAATTCGTGAGCAACTAATAAGTCAATTAAGTTAATAGATGCATTTTCCATATCGTTTACGATACTATCCACTTTTGCAACGATGTAATTATAAAATACCTGAAGTATAATCGCAACGATCAATCCGAATACAGTAGTTAAAAGTGCAATTTTAATACCCCCGGCAACCAATGATGGAGAAATATCTCCAGCTGCTTCAATTGCATCAAATGCTCCAATCATACCAATTACCGTACCCATGAAACCGAGCATTGGCGCCAAAGCGATAAATAATGAAATCCAAGATATTCCTTTTTCTAACTGTCCCATTTGAACACTTCCGTATGAAACAACTGATTTCTCAACCATTTCAACACCTTCATGACTTCTGTCAAGACCTTGATAAAAAATACTTGCAACTGGCCCACTTGTATTTCTACAAACTTCCTTAGCAGCATCAACTCCACCTGAATTTAAAGCATCTTCAACATTCGCCAACAATTTGGCAGAATTGGTAGTTGCCATGTTAAGGTAAATTATTCTTTCAATTACAATTGCCAAACCTAATATAAGACATAACAAAACAATACCCATAAATTCTGGGCCACCCTCTATAAACTTCTCCTTCAACACTTGGTGGAAAGATTTGTCAGCTTCTAATGCAGCAACAGCATCTGCTTCTTTTTTAGCCGCAACAGCATCTGCTTCTATACTTGCTGCTTTAGCAGCGACAGCGGCAGCCTCCTCGGCAGCTTTTTCGGCGGCCATAGCAGCAGAATCTACCATTTCAGTTGCAGCGTCATTGCCGTCTTCTCCTTGAGCTATTGCGCTGTTGCTAACTCCAAAAGTTAAAAAGGATGCAAGAGCAAATAAAGTAAGTAACTTTTTCATAAATTTAATAATTAGTGATTCAGATTTAATTTTAACGTTTAAATTTTTGCTGTTATTGTGTGCGAATTTAATAGTCTTTATGCAATTCTAATAATTTATTTTAAAATATTGCCCTTTCTGGACAAATTAACGTTGAGAAAAGAACTTTGTTGCTAAACCAAGAACTTTCCTTTTCTTCTCTCCAATTTGCTTAGAGGAAGGGATTATTTCGCTTCGCTACATGTGTTCGAAATCCTCCTTCGGATTTCTCGGAACGAACCTATGGACTCTCATCCCTTCGATACAATGGCGAAACGATTTAACATTTCAAATAAAGAACTTTCCTTTTCTTCTCTACAATTTGCGGAGAGGAAGGGATTCGAACCCCCGATACAGTTTCCTGTATATACACTTTCCAAGCGCACGCCTTAAGCCACTCGGCCACCTCTCCTTTGTTATCCTAAACTGGAAGCCCTAAAACAGCTTGCCAAATTAATAAATTTAATGGCTAAAATAGATGGAATACAATATTATCAAATTAATAATAATTGCAATCTAGGAAATCTCTCCTCGAATATTCTTGTCTAAATAGCTTCTTTTGTCAGCATCAGTCAATTCCTCGCAAGATAATAAATACATTAATTTCGTAATCGCTGCTTCAAATGTCATATCCTTTCCACTAATAACTCCCGCACGTTCTAAATGGACACCAGTTTCATATTTATTTTGAATTACGCTTCCTGTTGTGCATTGGGTAATATTTAATACAAATATTCCTCTTTCATTCAGTCGAGTAATCTCTTCCGAAAACCAAGTATCTGAAGGCACATTGCCACTTCCAAATGTTTCAAGAATTAATCCTTGTAAGTTTGGCAAATTAGCAATTGCAAGAAAGACATCTCGGCGCAAGCCAGGAAAGATTTTGATGGATGCAACATGATCGATAATGCTTTTTCTGGCAATCAATTTTTTATTCTCCCATTTTCGAATTGCAAAGCGATTGTACTTAATATGAACCCCAGCCTCTGCAAGTAAAGGATAATTTGGCGATTGAAATGCTTCAAAGTTCTCCGCACTAACTTTTGTTGTCCTATTTGCTCTGTAAAGTGAATATTCAAAATAAAGGGCAACTTCAGGAACGATTGGTTTACCGTTCTCTTTTGCAGCTGCAATTTCAATTGAAGTAATTAAATTCTCTTTACCGTCCGTTCGTATTTTTCCAATTGGCAACTGACTGCCGGTAAAGATAATTGGCTTATTAACGTTTTCAAGCAAAAAACTAATTGCCGAAGCGGTATACGCCATGGTGTCCGAACCGTGCATAATTACAAACCCATCGAAAGAATCATAGTTCGATTCCAATATTTCCAACAATTCTTGCCATACGACAATGTTCATATTAGAAGAATCTATTGGCTTTATTAGAGATTTAACCGTTATGTTGCAATCAAACTTTTTTAGTTCAGGGATCTCCTTTTCCAACTGTGAGAAATCAATTGGATGCAACGCTCCTGTTTCTGCATCTTCAACCATACCAATAGTCCCACCGGTATAAATCAATAATAATTCTGTCTGTGTACTCATGGTTGAAAAATTTCAAGTGCATTTTTAGTAGTTCGTTCTGCAACCTCAGCAATTGGAACCTTAAATATATCAGAAATCTTATCCGCTACCTTCAGTAAATAAACGCTCTCATTTCGTTTACCTCGAAAAGGAGTTGGTGCTAGATAAGGGGCATCCGTTTCTAAAACAATGTCATCTAAAGATATTTCTTTAACCACTTTATCTAATCCTGAATTCTTAAAAGTTACAACACCACCTATTCCCAATTTAAAATCGCCATAATCCAATATATGTTTAGCTTGTTCCAAAGAACCTGTAAAACAATGAAAAACACCTTTCATGTTTTTGTCATTCTCATCATCCATAATAGCTAAAATCTCATCAAACGCCTCTCTGCAATGAATGTCGATAGGTAAACTCAATTCTTTTGCCCATTGAATTTGTTTGCGAAATGCCATTTCCTGCTCCTTCTGGAAACTCCTATCCCAATAAAGATCTATGCCTATTTCACCAACTGCAATGTAACTATTTGTCTTTAACTCACGCTCGACTATTTCCAGCTCCTCCTCAACATTATCACCAACAGAACATGGATGCAGACCCATCATAGCCAAACAATTATCTGGAAATTTCTGCACCAGATTCTTCATCCCTTCGATAGAAGAAGAGTCTATGTTGGGCATAAAAAACTGTTTTACCCCTGCATCAATTGCAGCTTGAATTCTTTCGTCTCTATCCTCGTTAAACTTTTCAGAGTACAAGTGGGTGTGAGTATCTATTAAATGCATATTGCAAAAATAGGGTTTAGAATGTTTTCGATTCATTGAAATTCGAACTGAAACCATCTACTGAAATTCGTTTATTTTGCTGCAGTGAATAACACCGTCAAAATATTAATTATTCGTTTCAGTTCAATCGGAGATATTGTGCTTACAACTCCTGTGATTCGTTGCTTAAAAACGCAACTAGAAGGTGACATTGAGATTCATTACCTTACCAAGAAGATTTACAGTAGCCTACTTGAAAACAACCCATATGTATCTAAAATTCATTCAATTGAAAAAAGCACAAATGAAATAATTGAAGAATTAGAAAAGGAGAAGTTCGATTTTATTGTGGATTTGCATAAGAATTTACGATCTAGTAGGGTAAAGAAAAAATTAGACGGCCTTTCTCTTTCCTTCAACAAATTTAATTGGCAAAAATGGCTATTAGTTAATTTCAAGATAAATCGAATGCCCAAGTTTCACATTGTTGATCGTTACTTACAATCTGTCAAGGCTTTAGGTATTAAAAATGATGGTAAAGGGCTAGATTATTTTTTGCCAGAAGAAATTGAGGAGAAAGAATTTCTTCCAGCAAGTTTTCCTAAAACATATATTGCCCTAGTGTTAGGAGCAACTCATGCTACTAAACGCCTGCCAGATAATAAGTTCAAAGAATTAGTTACCCAATTAAATCAATCTATCGTATTAATAGGAGGAAAAGAAGACGCCAGCCTAGGTGTAGAACTTGAAAAAATTGATTCTGAAAGAATATTTAATGCGGCAGGAAAAATGTCATTAGATGAATCGGCAGTTTTATTAAAAAAAGCATCTTCAGTAATTACACATGACACAGGAATGATGCACATTGCAGCTGCCTTTCAGAAAAAAATTATTTCAATTTGGGGAAATACGGTTCCCGATTTCGGAATGTATCCTTACCTAAATGAAGAGCATAAAGAAAGCTACACTATTATTGAAAACAACAATTTAAGTTGTCGCCCTTGTTCAAAAATTGGATTCGATAAGTGCCCAAAAGGGCACTTTAAATGTATGGAGGAATTGGATTTAGATAATATTATTAACTTTTCAGTCAATAATTCTTAATAAATTGAAAACTAAAAAATTTATTTTTTTGTTACTAGTTCCTCTTTTGCTCTCGGTCGGGTGTAATAAAGATGACGAGATTGATTCAATAACACAAATCCTTCCCCTGGTCTCTGAAAATATAAGTTATTCGTTTTTCGTAGCTGGTCATACTTCTGGAAGTTCCCAAAACCATATCTATGGGTTACACTCCCCTTTTGTGCATAACATTCCATTTATAAATAACTATCCTAAAATGGATGTTGGGGTACTAACCGGAGATGTTGTCCCACAGCCCACTGTAGCATTCTGGGACTCGGCTCAAACCACGATAAATAAATTTAATGTTCCAATTCACATTGCCGCAGGGAATCACGATAAAGGGAATGAATTTTTAACCCGTTTTAATTCATATTATTATCACTTTACAATTCAAAATGATTTGTTTATTATTTTGTCCCCTACTAAGTGGAATATAGAAGGAAAACAGAAAGAATTTTTGGTTAAAACCATTCCTGTCTCTTATACACATCTGACGCTGCCGACGATCTACCCTGT
>CAJXRL010000060.1 GCA_913059105.1 uncultured Flavobacteriales bacterium | reverse complement strand
TCGGAGATGTGTATAAGAGACAGTTTAAGTACTATTGAATAATTATTTTTCTTGTAATGTTTTGACTGCCCGTTCTAAGAGTAACAAAATACACTCCTGCTGAAAGGTCGTTTGTATTCATTTCAAAGAAATACGGATCATTGTTTAAAGAACCACTGTATATTTCCTTTACTTGTTGACCAACCATGTTCGTCACAAATAACTTCGCATTGTCGGCAGCATTGTCTACCATAAAGTTAATGTTCAACTTTCCTTCGGTTACTGGATTAGGAAATGCAGTAAAACTGTTGTTTAATAACTCGTTATCACTAATTCCTACAGAAGAAGCTCCATCTACTCTGAAATTATCAATGTAAATGTTATTTCCTCCACCAGACTTAAATTCAAATCTAAAAAGAACATTATTGCTAGTTCTCATTACTGCAGTTGTAGTGATAAAAACAGTCTTCCAATCTGAAGCCGAAGACGGAATGAAATTGGCACTATTAAGTGTGCCTGTGTTTAAGGTTGATCCAGAAAGAACACCTCTTGTTGTCCAACTCTGACCACAGTTTGTTGAAATAGAACACCACAATTGGTCAGATGATCCTGTCTGGCTTTTAAAAGCAACTTCGAAGGCAAACCTTGGATTAACTACTTGTCTTAAATCTATTGGAGGTGAAATCAAGAAATCAGATTCATTAGCACCTACACCGTAGTTCGCTAAATAAGCAGAAGCGTTTCCTGAAAATGAAGCCGATTGCGTTCTATTCCATTTAGAGTTCTTAGTTGGGTCTACAACTACCCAATCACTTATAAATCCTAAGAATGATTCGAAACCGTCATTGTATCCAAAACCGGTGTTAGCTAATGCAGGATTAGTGACATTAACGTAATCTTGAATTACTAGCGTATCGGAACCTCCGTTGTTGGTAACAATTAATGTTACATCATGCTTCCCTGCTGTTATGTACGTCACAGTAGGATTAGCAACTGTTGAAGTTGATGGGTTGGCGCCAGGGAAAGACCAATTGTATGCAGTGATTGTATTACCTTGGTAAGAATCTTCGCTGAAACTTGCTTGACCACCGACGCAAATTAATTTCTTTTGTACATCTATTATGTAAGCTTTCGGGGGGCAATTTTGAACCACGTAACCATTATTAGTTCCCGTTGCAATGAGGTTGGCATTTGTTCTCATGTTATTTAAAAACCAAAAGACGTTAAAAGAGCTGTGCATTCTAGTTTTTTGACCAGTAGTAAATAAGGATACACAATCGTCATAACTCATGTAGTTTTCCAATTGATCAGGAACATTGGAGCTATAGGGATTAGGGTTTTGAGCTGTGCCCCCAGTAACATCATTTGAGCACGTATTATTTGTATAGTTACAACCAAATGTTGGCGCTGAAGTTGGAGGAGTATCACAAACAAAATCGCCACTACCATTGCAACCAGTCCCACATCCACTTTGAAAAGGATGACGTAAATTAAAAGAATGACCTATTTCATGAGTAGCTGTTCTTCCATCGGTGGCATTAGCCGTACCAATAGAACCCCACTCATCATGTTTGCATACAAGTCCGAATCTACTTATGTTAGATGTATTAATTGAACTTGGAATTACGGCATATCCCAGTGTTGTAGGGCCTAGAGAAATTGAATTAACTAACCACACATTAAGGTATTCGTTTGCTGGCCAGTAAGAAAGCGCCTTAGTAGAATTGTCACCTACATAAGTAGTAAAGGAATTGACCCTTTCCACACCCTCAGTGCACTCGCCATTTGGGTCTATGTTCGCCAATTTAAATTCGATTTGACTATCAGCAGCTACACTCTTAAAGATTGCTCTGGTATTTGTAGTGTCCGCATTAAGCATTTGAAAATCTTCATTAATTACTCGAATGCCATCATCAATTTGTTGTTTGGTAATATTTCCAATTCCATTGTAATGAATAACATGAACGACAACTGGAATTGTAATTATTGGAGCTTTGGTATTTTGCCCCCCTTTTATTACACTAAGTTGGGAAAACGCTGCTATTTTTGCTTCATCTTCCATCATTTTTTGCTCTGCCCCTGGATTTGCATCAATATATTTTTGAAGCAATTGATCTGTTGCGCACCATTCTGTTTGTTGCGCATTTAGGCTTAACGTAGCTGCAAAAGCAAATACGACTAGTAAAAAATTTTTCATGTTGTTTTTCATATTCAAATGTTCTTGATTTTATAAAATTACTTAAACTCTAAATTGTATTGTCATATTTATAATTTAATACCATAGCTTGGTAATAGTAATGACAAATCCTTGTTGTTAGTAAGACGACAATCTAAACCAACAAGTTGTTCGGTTTAAACCAGTTTAAGAGCAGCTTCTACATCTTCTTGTAAATCTCTTACATCTTCTATTCCAACACTTAGACGAATTAAAGAATCTACAATCCCCGATTTTTCTCTTTCTTCTTTCGGAATTGCACCATGAGTCATGGTAGCAGGATGGCAGGTTAAGCTTTCAACACCGCCAAGAGATTCTGCTAAGGTAAATACTTTGAATGCCGACATTACTTTAAAAGCATCCTCTTTCCTGTCTCCTTTAATGGTGAACGAAATCATTCCTCCAAAGCCTCTCATTTGCTTTTTAGCTACTTCGTGATTTGGATGAGATTCGAAACCAGGCCAATATACCTTGTCAACTTTTGCATGATTTTTTAAGTAGTGCGCAACTACCTTACCATTTTCGCAATGACGCTGCATTCTTAGGTGTAAGGTTTTTATTCCACGAAGAACTAAAAAACTGTCTTGCGGTCCGCAAACGGCTCCACTGCTATTTTGTATGTGGTGCAAGCGTTTGGCTAAAGCTTCATCTTTACAAATTAAACCACCCATTAGTACATCAGAATGACCACCAAGGTATTTGGTAATGGAGTGCATTACAATGTTTGCGCCTAAATCCAAAGGGTTTTGCAAATATGGTGTTGCAAAAGTATTGTCGACAGCCAATAGAACATTATTCGTTTTTGCTACACTGGAAACAGTAGCAATATCAATAATATTAATCATAGGGTTGGTAGGAGTCTCCACCCAAATTAGTTTCGTTTGAGGTGTTATTGCCTCTTCTATCGCTTTTACATTATTCATTGGAACAAATTTGAACTTGATTCCAAATGACTCATATATGGTAGTGAAAAGGCGATATGATCCTCCGTATAAATCATTGGTAGAAATTACTTCGTCGCCAGCTTTTAAAAGCTTTAGAACTGCGTCAATGGCAGCTAACCCACTGCCAAAACAAAACCCATACTTTCCATTTTCTAAAGCAGCTAAATTGTCTTCTAGTGCTTTTCTTGTTGGGTTACCTGTTCTTGAATACTGAAACCCTTTATGTTCCCCTGGGCTTTTTTGGTGATAGGTAGATGTTTGATAAATAGGAGTCATTACAGCGCCAGTTGTTGGGTCTGGACTTAATCCTGCGTGAATAACTTTTGTTCCAAATCTCATATTATTATTTATTGATTTTGGCTACTAAATTAACTAAAGCAAGGGTGCATTTTTTGGAATCAGTCTTCTTGAACCGAATGTGTCCTTCTTACCCAACGCGGTAAAATTATTGCCCCTATAAACAAGTAAGGGTAATAACTAATTAGCCGCCAAATAAAAGCTAACGTGCCTACAAGGCCAAGGGGTATAAAGATGGATAGAAATCCTGAAAAGGCAAACTCTGCCACACCGGTTCCACCAGGAGTAGGGCTAATGAGTAAGATGACCCACATCACCAATTGACGAGCATAGATGAGTAAATGGTTATCCACTGCATTGAACGCCAATATGATAAAGTTTACCACCCAAAAGCGGGCAGTCCAAGAAGCTAAAGTTGCTCCAAAGGCTTTTAACCAGAAAGAAATAGGTTTGCCCCGTAATTCTTTAGAAGTAACCATAATTTCATCGCCAGTCTCTCCGGCCTGAACTCTCCATTTTTGTAAAAAAGGAAGTTTAAAAATTTTCAATAACACCCACTTAAATCCTCTTGGGCGAAAAAATATGGCGTAGCATATAAAAGAGGTAAGAAAAAGAATAAAGCAATATCCAACAACAAATAGATCTTTAGTACCCCACATTACTCCAAAAATTTCCTTGTCTAGCCCTTCTGGAAACAATTGAGTAAAGCCTACAATTGCAATAATGGTAGGGACCATGATAATGTAAAAAAGCTCGTCTAAAAAAGCAGAGGACAAAACTACCGCAGTACTTCTTCCTAAGCTAACGCCTTCTTTGTTTACAATGTAAATTGCTACGCCTGAACCTCCAACAACAGAAGGAGTAATGGCAGAAGCAAATTCCCATAACATGATGGTGTCAAAACTATTTCGCCAAGAAATTTTATAGTCTGTTAGAATTCGAATACGCACCATGTAGGCGAAGTCTCTTAAGGCAATCATAAGAACGGCAACTATAATCCAAAAAGTCGCGGTCCATGACCAACTTAAATTTTCGAAATTTTTGGGATCAAATTCTTTGTACACTAAATAACTAGCAACTGCTAGACCAATAAAAATGGTGGTCCAAATTCTTATCGGAGAAAATACTTTAAGTGCTTTCGGATTTTCGCTCATTTGAGTCGGGATTCCCTTTATTTTTGTGGTTCAAATTATCAACATGAAAAAGGCATATTATTTATCTACCTGTTCCACTTGTCAACAGATATTGGCTCAAATAAAAGCGCCAGAATCTTTTCAAATGCAAGATATCAAAACTAGTCCAATAACCTTGGAGCAATTGGAAGAAATGAAAGGTTTGGCTGGTAGTTACGAAGCGCTTTTTAGCAGAAGGGCTATAAAATACCGAAGTATAGGGTTGAATGATCAAAGTTTAGGGGAAGAAGATTACAAAAAATGGATCTTGGAAGAGTACACTTTTTTAAAACGACCGGTATTCATTGTGGTCGATAAAATATTTGTTGGGAATTCAAAAAAGACAGTAGAAGCATTTCTATCTGAAATACAATAAGCTTTGGGGAAAAAGTTTTGGGCGCATGCCGCCATTCTAGGAGCAAACATTATTTATGGACTAAACTATTCCATTGCTAAAGATGTGATGCCTGAATTTATTCAGCCTTTTGGCTTTATTTTTTGCCGAGTTTCTGGTGCTCTAGTACTGTTCTGGATGTTTGCCCAATTTGTGGAAAAAGAGAAAGTGGCAGAGAAAGATTTAGCGCTTCTTGCTGTTTGTGGAGGTTTTGGTGTGGCTGCTAACCAGCTTATGTTTTTTTATGGATTGAACCTCACCAGCCCTATTAACGCGGCTATAATTTTGACCTGCGTTCCTATTTTGGTGCTATTGATTTCTGCATTAGTTATTAGAGAAAGGATCACCTCGAGGAAAGTGATTGGCATTGGGCTTGGTTTAACAGGAGCTGTCGGGCTTATCCTTTTTAAAGGAATTGATTCATTAAGCTCAGACGGGTTTATTGGAGATTTATTTGTCTTTCTAAACGCAACATCATATGCCATTTACCTGGTGTTGGTAAAGCCGTTAATGCAAAAATACAAGCCAATGACGGTAATAAAATGGGTCTTTCTGTTCGGCTTTATTTACGTTTTACCTTTTGGATGGACTGAATTTCATGAAATAGATTGGACAAGCTTTACACCTAACATATGGTGGGCCTTTGCTTTTGTGGTAGTTGGAACTACATTTTTAGCCTACCTCTTCAATATTTTTGGGTTAAAGGAATTGAGTCCTTCGGTAGTTAGTATTTATATTTATTCTCAACCATTGATTGCAAGTATCATGGCAATAGCGTTGCAGAAAGATGAACTAAGCTACGAGAAAATTATTGCGGCAGTATTTATCTTCTCAGGGGTGTTCTTGGTAAGCACAAAAAAATCAATCAAAAAGATCGCTTAGTCTCATATCTTCGTCCATGTGAAGGATTTGGATTCCCAAATTTTCAGCAGCCTTTAAGTGCTTTTCGGTGTCATCAATAAAAAGAGTTTCCTCTGCTTTTAGATTGTTAGCATCCAAAACAAGTTGAAAGATGTCTTCGTTAGGTTTTCGTTTGCCAATTTCATGTGAAAGATAAACTTTTTCAAAAAATCCATTCAAATTAGATAGTCCTTTTTCAGCTTTCAATTGCTTATTTATGAAGTCTATGTGTAGTTTGTTGGTGTTACTTAGACAGAACGTGCGGTAATTCTCTTTTGTCTTGGTTAGAATCTTGTAATTCTCCTCTGGGATATCTAACAACATAGCATTCCAAGCATTTTGTACTTCAATTAAACTAATGTTATCGTCGTAGCTTGCTAATTCATTCAAAAAAGTTTGAGTTGAAATACTACCGGTTTCGTATTTATTGAAAACATTCCTTTCTTCTAAATCGGACATTACCTCTTCATAGTCCGGGCCATAAAGAAATTTAAAATCTTGAGTGGTAGCTTCAATGTCTAAATCAATAACTACATTTCCTAAGTCGAAAATGATGTTTTTGATACCTTCTATATTTTTTAGAGTCATGTTAAAGTGTGGCTAATAATTAATAGCCTTGGTTAGTTTTGTAAGATTAAAGTATTTTCTTCTACAAATTGTTCAATCGTTTTGAAAAAGTCTATTATTTCTTTTTTTGCATTATAAGAGATTATAGTTAATAATCTAATAAAAAGCATGTTCCTAAAATTACCTAAACAAGTCATATAGTATCGAATCTATAGATAGTTATTTATTCAACATATTACCTTAGTACGTTGTAGATGAGAATTATATAGGCAGGTCGTTAGAGGAATACAATTTGTATTATTAGTTAGATTGAATTTTATATCTATTAATCTCAATGGAAGAAAGATTCGTTTTTGGGGCTTTTTGTGCCATTAAACTGGATTTATTTGGAATTTTAATGCTGTAAATACCATCTTCTGCTTTAAAATAATTCCTCACTTTTAGAATCATTATAAAAACTAGCAAGAAAGCCTTACTTGAGAAATAGTAGTATTGGAATCTAATAAGTGCGGACTTAAAGTCTGTGAACGAGGGAACTGATATTTTTCAATGTTGTAGACTCAGATGGGCTCACTTCGTCAATCATTTCGCTATCGCTTCATGAAGCTCAGTATAAGCTTCTCGCCCCTCGGCAACTAAGAAACAAAAAATCCCTCACTAAAAAGTGAAGGATTTTATATTTCTAGTGGGCCCTGATGGGCTCACTTCGTCTCGTACCTCGCTCAGTATAAACTTCTCGCCAGCCATAGGGCAAAAAAAAGACCCAATCTTTCGATTGAGTCTTTTTGTGGGCCCTGATGGGCTCGAACCATCGACCACCTGATTATGAGTCAGGTGCTCTAACCAACTGAGCTAAGGGCCCTGCTTTGTTAAGCGTAGGCAAGATTACGAAAAACTTATAATTAACAACAAGAGTAAGGGCGAATAAATTATCTTTGATTTCATGTTGCAACCAAAACCACTTCAAAAGGGAGATGTAATTACGATAATCTCTACTGCCCGAAAAATATTGAAAGAGGAGCTAGCCCCTGCAATTAAAGTGTTTGAACGTTGGGGACTAACCGTAAAATTTGGGAAAAACTTATTTGTACAGCACCACCAGTTTGCTGGAACTGCAGAACAAAGAATTGAAGATTTACAGGCGGCTTTAGATGATTCAGAATCGAAGGCGGTAATATGCGCAAGGGGAGGCTATGGAACGGTTCAACTAATTGATAAAATTGACTTTTTAACGTTTCGTCAACATCCAAAATGGTTAGTTGGTTATAGTGATGTTACCGTATTACATAATCATATAAATCAAAACTTAGGCATTGAAACATTGCATGGCAATATGCCAATTAGCTTCCCGAAAGAGGGCGAAGATGAAACTACAAAAACCATTCATAAAGCTCTTTTTGGAAACACATATACAATTGATTTCAAGGTAGAAGAGAATTCGGTTTTTCTTCCAATGCAAAAAAAGGCGCCAATTGTAGGAGGAAACCTATCTATTATTTATTCCTTAACGGGAACGGATAGTCAACTTGATACAAAAGGGAAATTCTTGTTTCTGGAGGATTTAGACGAATACCTGTACCATGTGGATAGGATGATGATGAATCTGAAAAGAGCAGGATTATTTGAAGGGTGTTTAGGAGTTTTGGTTGGAGGAATGAGCGAAATGAATGACAATGCAATTCCTTTTGGTCAGAACGCCAAAGAAATTATTGCTAATAACTTAAGAGAGCTAAAAATTCCTGTTATTTTTGGAGTACCTGCGGGGCACATAAAGCGAAACTTAGCACTAATAATGAACCGAGAGGCAGAATTGGAAGTTAGAAAGCAAAATGTATCAATCATATTTCATGGCAGAGCATAATGAGGTAGGCAAACAAGGCGAAGTAATCGCAGTAAAATATTTAGCAAAAAAGGGGTACAATATTATTACTCAAAATTGGCGGTTTCAAAAAGCAGAAATTGACATTATTGCGAAGTATGAAAACCAAATTGTAATTGTTGAAGTAAAAACAAGAACCTCCTTGGAGTTTGAAAACCCAAAAGAAGCAGTAACCATTCCAAAGCAAAAACGAATTGTAAAAGCTGCAGACGCATTCATTCAAGAGCAAAACATTGATATAGAATGCCGTTTTGATATAGTCTCCGTTCTAATTCAGGGAAAAAAAATAGACATTGAGCACATTGAAGATGCCTTTGGACCGCTTCTTTAGGAGAAAAGAATTAATTGAATTCCAAAGCCCAATAAAAATCCGCTCACAAGTTCAATACTTGAATGACTCTTCAAAATTAGTCTAGCTGAGGCAACTAAACCTGAAACAATAATTGCTAAAAGTAACCAGGGTAAGGTTTCTGTGAAGGTCACTATTGAAACGCTATAAAGCATGCCGCAAACACCTCCTAAAGCTGCCAAATGTGCACTTATCTTTTGTGAGAGAATGGCACCGATTAATAAAACTACAATGGCGAAAAATGCTCCCAAGAAAAATTTGAGGTAAAGGGCAGGCATTTGAATTTGGCGAAATAAGAAAAAAGTAACGCAATATAAAATAGCACTTACTAAATAAGGGATGACCCTCTCTTTAGTTGTTTTCATTTCCAACGATTTAATAATTCCTTTCCGCTTTAAATAGATAGAAACCAAAATTGGACTTATCACTAGATTCAATAGAACAACAGAATAAATGAAATTGATAAACTGCTGCGGAAGCTTGTAATTTACATAAATGGGGAAACTAAAAAGCACAGCAACACTGTAAAGTGGAGCAAAAATTGGATGAAAAAGATAGGAGAGAATTTTGGCGAAAAAGGTCATCTATAATTCTTTTCTCAACCTAGCAACTGGCAAGTGTAATTGTTCTCGATATTTTGCAACAGTTCTTCGTGCAATGTTGTATTTCTTGTCTCTTAATAATTGAGATAATCTTTCGTCTGTAAGGGGTTTCTTTTTGTCTTCCGCGCCTATTAAATCTTGTAATATTTTCTTCACCTCTCTTGTACTTACTTCCTCTCCATCATCGGTAGAAAGAGATTCAGAAAAGAATGACTTAAGTAGAAAAGTTCCATAGGGTGTAGAAACATATTTACTATTTACCACTCGGGATACGGTTGAAATGTCCATGTGGATTTTATCGGCAATATCCTTTAAAATCATTGGTTTCAATTTTGTTTCATCCCCTTCTAAGAAGTATCGACTTTGGTATTCTGCAATGGTGCTCATGGTACTCATGAGCGTATGTTGTCGCTGTTGAATGGCATCGATAAACCATTTGGCAGAATCCAATTTTTGTTTCACAAACGTCATGGCCTCTTTATCCGTTTTTGACTTTTCTTTGGACTTCTGGTAATGCTCTATCATACCCTTGTACTCATTGCTAATTCTAAGTTGAGGTACATTTCTGCCGTTAAGCGAAATTTCAAGCTCCCCATCGTTTATTGAAAGGGTAAAATCTGGAACAACTACTTGAACCGTTTTACCAGAAGTATTCATTGAGTTTCCCGGTTTTGGGTTCAACTTCAAAATCTCGTCAATCGCGTCTTTTAGGTCTTCATTTTCTATTTCTAGTTTATCTAGAATTTTAGAATAGTGTTTCTTAGTGAACTCATCGAAATGATTCTGTAAAATTTCGATTGCAATTCGTTTGGAGAACGAGTTAGAGATTCTCTTTTTTATTTGAATTAATAAACATTCCTGAAGATTGCGGGCTCCAACTCCTGGTGGGTCCATTTCTTGAATAACGTGTAATACTTTCTCAATTTCTCCTTTAGAGGTCATGATATTATTTCGGAAAGCTAGATCATCTTCAATTGCAGTGACATCTCTCCTTAAATAACCCGAGTCATCCAAGCTACCTATTAAGTGGTCAGCAATTTGGGTTTCTTTTTCAGTTAAGTTTTGCAGATTTATTTGATCTCTTAACCTCTCGTGAAAAGTCGAACCTCCGCTAAATGGAATATCTCTTTCTTCATCATCTTTGCTGTGATTAGAAGCCTGGTATTTATAATCTGGAGTATCATCGTTGTCCATATACATGGAAAGGTCAATGTCTTCATGTTCGTCTTTAGCATCGTCTCTTTCCTCGTATCGTTCTTCTTCCTCTTCGTCTTGCCTGTCTGCTCCTTCATCTAAAGCCGGATTGCCTTCCAACTCTTCTTTCACTCTTTGTTCAAGGGCGACCGTAGGCAGCTGCAACAACTTCATTAGCTGAATTTGTTGAGGAGATAGCTTTTGTAACAGCTTTTGTTGAAGAGATTGTTTTAACATGGCTTAGTATTCGACTTTAAATTTACCCTTTTTGAGTTAGTATAAACGCCACTAATCATTATTTGTGCCAAGTTATTTTAACTGTTTTTATTTTTTCTGAGTCCCAGCGAGTAGGTTCAATTGAAAACCCATTTTGAAGATAGAAATTTAACGGAGAGATATAAGGGCTTCCGTCTTTTTTAGCGAATGCGTTTGAGTTTACAACCCAAGCTGAGAGATGATCATTTGTTAGTTTGGCTTTGGCAATAAGTTCTTTTCCGAGCCCCTTATTTTGAAATTTTTTGTGAACGATAATTCCAAATTGCCTTTCGTCATCTCTGTCAAAATCAAAATACCAGGCACAAAAACGATTGTCCTCATCTATTACTATGGTGTGATGAAGGTTGACTAAACTTTTAATGTATTGTTGAAACGAAGTTAAATTGTGGTGTAAAACGGAAGGGTATTCATTGTTCCAAGCATCGAGTAAATCGCGTTGAAGTGATTGAGATAACGTTTCAGTTTTTACAAAAATCATGTGGCATTAAAATTCGGCGTTCTTTGGAGTTCTGGGGAAAGGTATTACATCTCTAATGTTACCCATTCCGGTAACAAAAAGAACCAGTCTTTCGAAACCTAAGCCAAACCCTGAGTGCGGAGCTGTTCCAAATTTACGTGAGTCAAGATACCACCACAGTTCATCTTCGGGAACGTTCATTTCCTTCATGCGTTGGGTTAACTTTTCCATGCGCTCTTCACGTTGCGAGCCACCAACAATTTCTCCTATTCCTGGGAACAAAATATCCATCGCTCCTACCGTTTTATCATCGTCATTTTGACGCATGTAAAAGGCTTTAATGTCTTTTGGATAATCGTAAAGAATAACCGGCTTTTTGAAGTGCTTTTCTACCAAGAATCGTTCATGTTCCGAATGTAAATCTGCTCCCCAACCGTCAATTAAATAGTTGAATTTTTTCTTTTTGTTCGGTTTCGAGTTTCTTAAAATATTGATTGCGTCTGTGTAAGTAACTCTTTCAAAATCATTTTCGGCAACAAATTTTAATTTTTCAATGAGTGCCATCGGAGAACGTTCTTCTGCTTTTTTATTCTTTTCCTCGTCTACTAATCTTGCATCTAAAAACGCTAAATCGTCAGCGCAATTGTTAAGTGCATAGCTGATAAGGTATTTTAATAACTCTTCACCCAAATCCATATTTTCGTCCAAATCTGCGAAAGCAACTTCTGGCTCAATCATCCAAAATTCCGCTAAATGCCGAGTAGTATTTGAGTTTTCAGCTCTAAACGTAGGGCCAAAAGCTGTCTCTTATACACATCTCCGAGCCCACGAGACAGGCAGAAATCTCG
>CAJXRL010000059.1 GCA_913059105.1 uncultured Flavobacteriales bacterium | reverse complement strand
CTACACAGAGTAGATCGTCGGCAGCGTCAGATGTGTATAAGAGACAGTAGCAATATGCAGTTTGAATTAACCAAAGAATACGTTTCTGAATTACAAGAATGTCTGCACGACAATCTTGCAGCGGAGCTATTGAATGAGGTCAACCTACTTCACCCTGCAGATATTGCTGACATCTGTGACGAATTAAGTCCGGAAGAAGTTGTTTTGCTATTTCAATGCCTTGATCGAGAGATAGCAACTGACGTTTTAGTTGAACTCGAAGAAGATGTTCGGGAAAAACTTCTGAAGAACCTCAGCTCGAAAGAAATTGCCGAGAACTTCATTGATAATATGGATTCCGATGATGCTGCCGATATTATGGCAGAGCTTTCAGATGAAAAGAAAGACGAAGTAATTTCTGCAATACCAGATGCTGAATTGGCAAGTGACATTGTCGATTTATTGCACTACCCTGAAGATTCAGCAGGTGGTTTAATGGCAAAAGAGCTTATAAAGGTTCGAATTAACTGGACGTTGATTCAATGCTTGCGAGAAATGAGAAAGCAAGCCGAAGACATTGAAGATGTTTACACCATATATGTAATTGACATCCAAGATAAGTTGATTGGAATGCTAAGCTTAAAGAAGCTTCTATTAGCGCCAAACGGAGCAACTGTTAAAGATCTATATTTCGACGAGGTTCGATCTGTAAAGGCCTACGAAAAATCGGATGACATTGCCTCAATCATGGAAAAGTACGATTTGGTTGTGTTACCTGTTGTTGATGAATTGAATCGACTAATTGGGCGAATTACCATTGATGATGTTGTAGATGTAATTAAGGAAGAAGCAGACAAAGATTACCAGATGGCTTCTGGTATCTCGGAAAGTGTAGATTCTACCGACAGCGTTCGAGTCTTAACAAGAGCTCGTTTACCTTGGTTATTGGTAGGTTTATTAGGTGGTATTTTAGGTGCCCTGGTCATTGGCCAATATGAAGATACGCTTCAAATCTATCCAGAAATGGCATTATTCATTCCACTTATCGCAGCGATGGGAGGAAATGTCGGGGTGCAATCTTCAGCAATTATTGTACAAGGTTTAGCCAACAACAGCTTGGGGTTTGACAATCTCATTCAACGATTAGGAAAAGAGTTTTTAGTAGCATTGTTGAACGGTTTAGTGTGTAGCGTTCTTATTTTTATTTACACTATCGTTTATAAAGATAGTAATGAATTAGCTGCAACTGTAAGTGTTGCGCTTGTTCTTGTCATCATTTTTGCAGGGCTATTTGGCACTTTTGTTCCACTTATGCTAGACAAATACAAAATTGATCCTGCATTGGCAACAGGACCATTTATTACCACAATGAACGACATTGTAGGTCTGTTTATATACTTCGGCATTGGCCACTTAATGTATATCTGGTTATAAAGTGACTCGTAAAACTTGAAAAGATGAAACCCAAAGTAATTTTTATCGATTCGGTTCACCCTATTTTATTTGAACGACTAGAACAAAACGGTTATGAATGCCATTGGAGAAATGACCTGAATCGTCCTGAAATTCTAAGCATCCTTCCAAATTATGTTGGTGCTATTATCCGTTCGAAATTCATATTTGACGAAGAGGTTTTTGAAAAAGCAACTCAGTTAAAGTGGATTGCTCGATCTGGAGCAGGAATGGAAAATATTGATGCACAAATCGCTAACGAAAAGAATATTCAACTATTCAACTCTCCAGAAGGCAATAGAGATGCAGTGGCGGAGCATTGTTTAGGAATGATATTAAGTTTATTTAACCAGCTGAAACGTTCAGATAATGAAGTGCGAAATGCACAATGGAACCGAGAAAAAAATAGAGGATTAGAGCTTAAAGGGAAGACTTTCGGAATTTTAGGATACGGCTTTATGGGACAAGCTTTAGCCGAAAGGCTAGCAGGTTTTGGAGTAAAAACTATTGCCCACGATAAGTACAAAGCCAACTTTTCAAATGACCTTGTAACTGAAGTTGGTTTGAATAGGTTTTTTCGGGAAACAGATATTTTGAGTATACATCTTCCACTCACAGAAGAAACTACCTTCATCGTTAACGAATCCATGTTGAATAAATTTGAGAATAAAATTTACCTGATTAACACCGCTCGAGGTAAAAATGTAAAAACTTCGGCATTGGTAAATGCCTTAAAATCGGGTAAAGTATTGGGCGCCTGTCTAGATGTATTAGAGTATGAGAAAACCTCTTTTGAAGATTTAAAAAAAGAAGACCTTCCTGCAGAATTTCAATATCTCACAACATCTGAAAACGTAATACTCACTCCTCATGTTGCAGGTTGGACACAGCAGTCTTACTTCAAACTAAGTAGTGTTTTGGCAGACAAAATACTACAGTTATAATACCCTCTAATCCCCCGCAAGAACCTTTCGGTTGTCGTACATCAAATTATACAATCGCGTTCGCAAAATATCGCCCATAGATTCACATTCTAAAAATGTTTCATCGTTGAAATGAAGGGCCAATTCTTGCTTCAATTGATCCACTTTTTCGGGCGGACTAATCGTATCATTATCTAAGCAATCCGATAAATCTTTCAGTCTATAACGTGAAACTCGAATTCGGTTTGCAATCATTACTCTTTCCTCTTTCTGATATTGTCGTATTGTTTTTGGGTCAAGTAAATTTGAAACAAACTCTACAATTGGGTTATTATCTTTAAAGTATTGTGGCAAATACATGGTTTTGTTCCCTTCGTACGTTTGCTGGTCAAAATCAATGGCCCGAATACGGTACTGAATGGCATCAAAATCTGGAGTAACATCTACCACGTAATTGTAAGAACGCATATCACCCAACAAACGTACAAAGCAACGCTCGTTAAACTTCACAAACTCCTTTGCTAACCTAATCTTATTCAGCTGTGGATCTTCCAACCAACTATTGATAAATACATCTCCCGGTATTCCCGCGATGTGGTCCTCGACAATGGTATTTCCATCCACAATGTAAAAAATTCTATTTGGCGAAAGAATGTGCTCTAATTCCAACCCGTAAACACGAGAAGCATCTGCTTTCTTCACATAGAAATAATCGTAATTATCATTAAATCTATTGGTTACTCGAATTCTAAAAGGTTTTGAATTCCCAAAAGGACAAAAATCAATACGGTTAACATACAAATGTTCCGTCACCTCGGTATCTCCTTCAGTTTTCAATAAAGCATAAACCCTACAAAGCCCATCATGTATCTCATCCATATCGCTTTGGCTATAAAATACCGTCTCCCACATAGTGTCCTTCCCTGCATCGTCGTACAAAGAGATTGCATTCTCATAATGGTTCAAATCCTCGTATTTAATTGGCAATGAAATTTCTCTTGAATACTCTTCCAAATACTGCCTTAGATGCTCTTTTATAGGATAGTGTATTTTCTTCTTAGAAATATCATTCATACTGTTAAGGTAAACATATTTCGGTTAAAAAATCTTCAAAATCGTATGGTTTCTTGTAATGCCGGTCGGTGTAAGTACTCACCATTATTTTTATCAACTCCGTTTGTTCTCCCTTAATTCTGTGCTCAATAGATACATTTCCAAACAATTGCTCAAACGGAATTTCTCTTCGAAACTTTAACGATGGTTTAAAAAAGTATTCTTCGTTAATTTTTAAGACTCCTTTTTCTTCCACCACTTCTCTTACTGCATTATTTGGAACATACTGCATCGCCCTTAACTTTTGAGCAAATAAATGAACCAAAAATCGATAGTCCTCTGTTTCCCAAGGTTGCTCTGATCGAAAATATAGACCATTGGAATTCTTCGATTCATGGAAGTACAAATTAACTCCAGAGTCAGAATTTACTTGCCTCGCAGTCATGCACTCCTTCAAATAATCTAAAAGCCCTTTGTGCATACCTTTTCCAAGCCAAGTATCAAAATCGTTTTCGAAAATCTTAGTGGTAACTATGGCTTCTCGGATTATTACCTCCGAACCTTGAACTTGTTCTTCCTCTTTTTCAGGAAGAAGGTTTCCTAACATGTCATTTAAAAATCTCATTGCGTATTCCTACAACAAAAAAACAAAGAATAAGTTGATTTTCGTAAAATTTGAATGCTATCACTTATATTTGAGCAAAAGAATAAAACAACATGGCTAAAAAGAAAAAAATCATCAACAAAGAGGCAGAAAAATTTCTTTTTAAATACCTAAACAATACCTCCCCTACCGGTTATGAAGCAGAAGGTCAGAAAATTTGGTTAGAATACATAAAGCCTTATGTTGACGAGCATTTTGTAGACACGTATGGAACAGCTGTTGCAGTTATAAACCCTGAGGCTAAGTACAAAGTTGTAATTGAGGCGCATGCTGATGAAATTTCTTGGTACGTACACTATATCACTAAAGATGGATTCATTTACGTTCGTAGAAACGGAGGCTCTGACCACATGATTGCTCCTTCTAAAAGGGTAAATATTCATACCAAGATAGGATTTGTAAAAGCCATTTTTGGATGGCCTGCTATTCATACCAGAGGAGCCGGTTCAAGCAAACCTGAAGATACTCCAAAAATGAGTAACATCTTTTTAGATTGCGGTTGTAGTTCAAAGGAAGAAGTTGAAAAATTAGGAATCCACGTAGGTTGCGTAATAACTTACGAAGACGAACTAATGGTACTCAACAAAAAATACTATGTTGGTCGGGCTTTAGATAACCGAATTGGTGGTTTCATGATTGCCGAAGTTGCACGAATGTTGAAGGAGAATAAAAAGAAATTGCCTTTCGGATTATACATAACTAATGCCGTGCAGGAGGAAGTTGGTTTGAGAGGTGCACAGATGATTGTGGAACGAATTAAACCTGACGTTGCCATTGTAACCGATGTTTGTCATGACACGCAAACACCAATGATTAATAAAATTGAACAAGGTGATTTTGTAGCTGGCAACGGCCCCGTCATTGCTTATGGACCTGCTGTGCAAAATAATTTGCGCGAATTAATCATTGATACTGCTGACCAGCATAAAATTAAGTTTCAACGCTACGCAGCAAGTAGGGTAACAGGAACTGATACCGATGCATTTGCTTATGCTACCGGTGGAGTTGCTTCTGCATTAATATCATTGCCCATTCGGTACATGCACACCACAGTTGAAATGACGCATAAAGACGATGTTGAAAATGTTATTCAATTGATTTATGAAACCTTGCTTAACATTAAAGACAATCATGATTTTAGTTATTTGAAGTAAGGGGAATAAAAGATCCTTGTGAAAAAACTACTTCTCCCTTTAGCTTCTGCTTTCTTAGTCTATCAGTTATATCAATTGTTATGGGCACTTTGGAATAACCCTCGAGAAGATTTTCACATGGCTATGGACTTATTTTTCGCTTTTTTAATAGCTCTTTTTGGCACTGGAATTTTTGCTTTTGTAGGATTTGCTTTTCCAACGAGTAGACTAATTGGTAGTTCATATTATCGCTTAAAAAACACTAAACGGCTGCAATTCTGGTATAGAACTTTGGGCGTACTGTATTTCAAAAAGTTATTGATGTTGTTTTTCTGGGGAAGCAAAAAAAATCGAAAAAAGTACTTTAACGGCACCCGCACTGGCATTGAGAATTTCATTTATCAAACTCATCAGTCAGAATTTGGCCATTTGGGTGCATTGGTATTGGTATTCATTGCAAATGTGTTCACCTTGCTAAAAGGGCATTACGCAATTTCCATTTTTTTATTCGTTATCAATATAGTTGGCAATTTATATCCTATTCTTTTACAACGACACCACCGTATTCGTTTAGAAAATTTTATTCGTACATGAAAAATTTACTTACAAAAATTATTATTCTGCTATTTATTGCAGTACAAAGTTCTTGCTACCTCAAGCCTTTTATAAAGTATAGCTGGAATAAAGATGGTTTTAAAAAATTTAGCAAAAAAGAGAAACTAGCAGGGAATAATGAAAATCCGCACAGAGCGTACAAAATAAACCGCTACGATTGGAAGGTAGAGATATTTCCAAAAAAGCAGAAAATAGCTGGTAAAATGAAAATTACTTTCACTCCCTCCATTCGACAAGATACTTTTATGTTCGACCTTCAAAAAAGGATGAAAGTTGAATCGTTTACCTGCAACATGCCGGATGCTATACTAAAACACCAAGGAGATTTCTTATACGTATCCTTTCCTTCTGACCGCGATTTTGTAAGCAGAATTAGTTTGGACATAAAGTACAAGGGAAAACCAGTTAAAATGATGGGCGAAGGTCCAATACAGTGGAAAAAAGACGATAAGGGCAGGCATTGGATTTCCTCCATAACAGAAGGAGTTGGGCCACACTTTATGATGCCGTGCAATATACTTTTAGGAACTGAACCTGATACTACATCAATATCTGTTACTGTTCCTTCTAACTTAACGGTGACGGCAAATGGTCAGTTGACTGAAGTTATCGAAACTAAAAACAAAAAGACCTTTAAGCATTTGGTTACAAACCCGATAAACATTTACAATATATCTTTTAACGCTGGGCATTTTATAAAGTTAGAGAAACCATATACAGATGTTAATGGAATAGACCGAACCATAGAATGTTTTGTGATGGATTACCGAAAAGAAGTTGCCAATGAATATTACAATCAGGCGCCTATTATCATGAAAGAATTTGAGCAATTATTTGGAGTCTTCCCATGGTGGAATGACGGTTGTCGTTTTGTTGAATCAACTTTTGCAGCTATGGAACACCAAAGTTGCATTGCCATGGGAGATGAGTATTACAAAGATTGGAAAGACACCATTAATACCACCTTGGTGCACGAATTGGCGCACGAATGGTGGGGAAATAATGTTACCGGAAAAGATTATTGCGACATTTGGATTCACGAAGGAATGGCTACATATTCGGAGGCATTATTTTTAGAAAAATTCTTGGGAAAAGAGGATTACTACGAGCGAATGAGTAGAATGGTGCGTTCAACTTACAACAGAATTCCGATTCACAAACAATGCGGTGTGGTATATAATAGCTGGACCAACGGTGCCGACCAAGACATTTACGACAAAGGGGCATTAATGATGAATTCCCTGCGGGTTTTAGTGAACGATGATGAGCTATTTTTAAGTGCATTAAGACAAATTCAGGTTGACTTTTCCGTTCAAAACGTATCCAGCGAAGAAATGGTTAGCAAACTGAATGAATTACTTTTAGATGATTACTCGCCGATGCTAAATTGGTATTTGGATGAAGCAAAACCGCCACAACTTGAAATAAAATTAGATAAGAGAAAAGGAAAGCTCTACTACAGGTGGGTGAAAGAAATTCCATTGATGATGCGTCAAGAATTATTGCTCATAATGAATGAAGAAGAAATCAGTATCAACCCTACTACCGAATTTCAAACCATAGATGTAGTTTCCGGTCAAAATTTAAAATTATCAATTGAACGTGGCATATATTACCAACTGAAAATTTTGGAAATCATAGAATAGTTCTTTAATCAACTAATCCAGATTGAATTGCATATTTCACCAGTCCACTTACTCCTCTAACTTGTAGTTTGCTAATCAAATTTTTCCGATGCGACTCTACGGTATGGTGACTGATGAATAATTTTTCGGCAATTTCATTGGTCGTGAATTCTTGAGCTATTAATTCCAAAACATCTTTTTCACGACTTGTCAACTCAACGTTGTGTAACTTTTTTGTCACTGCCTTTTTCTTCTGCATACTTTCCATGATGCTTTTTGTTACCGCAGCGCTGTAATAATTATCTCCTTTCACTACAGCATTAATTGCTTCATAAAGTTCTTCTTTGCCCGTATTCTTTAAAATATAGCCATGAGCTCCTGCTTTTAACAATTTCTCAATGTACTCCTTACTGTCATGCATAGTCAGCATAAGGACTTTCAACTCCGGATATTTTTCCAATACCAATTTAGTTGCTTCAATGCCATCCATTATTGGCATGTTAATGTCCATTAAAATAACATTGGCTTCAGCTTTTGAAAGGCAATCGATTAATTCAATTCCATCATTTGCTTCACCAACTATCTCTATGTCTTCAAAACCTTCAATTAGAGCCTTTACTCCATCTACAAATATTTGATGATCGTCGACTACAACAACTCTTATCATACGATTGAATTTAATGGAATTTCAATTATCGTGGTTACTCCTCTTCCAACTTTAGTATCAATATGCAGTGTTCCTTTCAATTTTGTTACCCTCATTTCTAAATTATTCAGCCCCATTCCTCCTTTCAATTTTGCTTCTTGAAGATCAAATCCAATTCCATCATCTTCTATCATAATAGATAAATCATCTTCATTGCGATTTAATTGTAAAGTCAAATTTTTGGCTTTTGCATATTTCAAGGTATTGTTAAACACTTCTTGCACCATTCTATAAACCCCAACCTCAACTTTTAATTTCAACGAACCAGATTCAATTCCAAAAGCTTGCATGGTACATTTTATCTTTCCCGAATCGTCAATGCTCTCGCACAGTTCTTCCAACGCTCTGTACAATCCAAAATTGGCCACCATACCAGTTCCTAAGTTGTGTGACACTCTTCGAACCTCAACACAGGCTTCGTCCAATAAATAATTGGCCTTTTCATATTGTTTTTTGCTCTCCTTTTGATTTTGATCAATCTTACTATCTAGCGCAGAAAACAATAACTTAACAGTAGAAAGCATGCTCCCTAAACGATCATGTAAATCTGTTGCAATGCGCATTCGTTCCTCTTCTTGACCTTCTAGCATGGCATTGTAGGTTTTAATTTCTTGTTCATCTAACAGGCTTTCTATTTTTTGACCTGCAATAAATTCGTTTTTCTTCGCTATTTTCTTTCGCTGCAGGTACAAGAAACTTAACGTTACAACCCCTAATAACAATGAAACTGCTACGGCAAACAATAAATTACGCTGCGCCTCCTTTGTTTTATTTTCCTGGTTTAACATAGTAATTTCTTGTTCCTTCTTTTCGGTTTCATACTTGGTTTGCATTTCGGCAATGCTGGAGATTTTTTCAATATTTAAAAGGCTGTCGCTAAATGCGAAATGCTTCTGTTGACTTTCAAAAGCTAATTTGTAATTATTCAATGAGGCATATGCAATTGACAACTCCTTATAACTATCACTCAACTGTTTAATATCTCCAACTTGCTTACCAAGTACGATCGATTTCTTATAAAAAATAATTGCGCTATCTAGGTTATTCGAATTGGTGAATGTTATTCCTAAATTGTAATTAGTTATTGCCATTTTTCTTTTAGACCCTAATTCAGAATAAGATTTTAAGGCGTTCTTGTAAAAACCAATTGCCAGTTTAAATTTTCCCAGTTTGTCATAACACACTGCTATGTTATTATAGGTATTTGAAAAGTCAGTCTCACTTAATAAGTCATCCAGTAATTCGGCGACTTTTAAATAGTTCGTTAAAGCTTTTTGATAGTTGCTTCCATGGAAATAATATTTACCAAATCCATCATAGCAGTTTGCCAAAGAGGCAGAATCATTTATTCGTTCAGCAATTAAAAACGACTTATCATAATACTCTTTTGCCGCCCTGGGCTGGTTGTAATCGACTAGATTATGTGCCAACTCTAAATAACTTCTTACTAAAAGAATGGAATCATCTAACTCCTCAACTAATCGAACAGATCTGTACAAAACAGAGAATGCCGAATCTACTTTCCCATTGTTCTTATATATAAACCCTACAAGCCTCATTATATCAGCTGCGCCTGACTTATTCCCTAGAACTACTCTAATCTGGTAGGCTTTAGTAAGGTAAAATAATGCTGAATCACTCTCTCCTTTTATATTAAATATTGATCCAATCCTAACATAAGCATATCCAACTCCAGCTGTATAATCAATCTCTCTTGACTCCTTCAAGACTTCGTAGGCTAGACTCAGAGCGGAATCAACATTGGTTCCTTGTAACTCTATAGCCTTATCCACTTTTGATAGAATGGACTCTTGAACACTATTTACAGCAAGAACCCTTAGAGTGCTGGTTAAGCCAATAATGATTAATGTGAACAGAAATTTCTTTAACATCTAACTCATATTAAATGTTGTCGGCGCTGGAGTTGTATAACTCACGTTTGCCGTCTGATCAACTAATGTTAGGGTATCAAACTGATTTTTTTCCGTAGAAATATAAGCAACTGATTCTATAGCACCAGGGTCTGGTTCGAAAGCAGATTCGGGCACTTGAATATATCCACATGCAAGTGTTTTGGTTTCATAAGTTAATTGTAATAATGACCCATTGTTTTCATTTGTAGTTGCAATTACAAATATGAAGTAATACTTTGTCTTTTTTCCAGAATTCGTCACATCATACTCTAGTACTAACCATCTTGGATCATTCACAGTTGGTAAAGTTGAATCTTCGCTTAATTGAGGTTTCCTTGCAGGTCTCACAATTGGTGTATTTGTTATAACAGTTCCTGTTCTTGTATCTTTCCCATTTTTTGTATTTGTAACACATATTTTTAATGGGTTCCCTGACGTTATCACTGCACCTTCAGGCAGAAAAACGGCCAATAAATAACATCCCTTGATCGCTCCATCTTTTGGATTATCTTTTGTATAAGTATACGTGTAGTTTATCGTATTTGTATCATTATCAAATGTGTAATTTGGATTTATACTTAAGCCTTTTGCCTCATATAACTCTACTATACCTACAACGTACATCAAATCTGAATCCGATGCTGATTGAATATATTGAGAACCTATTTTTAATGGTTTTGTGTAATTAGTTGCCATAATTTTGTTTTTAAAAGTTAGTAGTTAAAAATGAATTCGTTATCAAACATATTGTATATAATCTACTTTACAAAAAGATTTGAATAATTATTCTCCAGTTTTTGGCTTTCCAAAGTCGCTATAGTTGATCCATCCATAAAAACCAGGGTAATTTTATAAGATGTGTTTTCTTGAAGTTCTTCCAGGTCTTCGAAAGAATAATTTACTTTAGTATAGGTAGAACTGCCTGCTTTTTGAGTTCCTAGCATTTTATATTCCCCCCCATCAATTGATTTCTCAACTAAATAATAGCTTGTATTAATTTCTCGGTTGGATTCCCACTTTAGGATATTAATTCCGTCTTCACTCTCAATTTTTAGATTCACTTGATTGGAGTTATTTTGAGAAAAAGTTAAAGTGCTAATTGTAATAAATAAGATTGTGGCTAAAGTTTTCATATTGTTTGGTTTTTGTTTTGAATTATTGAACACCGCAAATATTCTCCTTCACCAAGTTTTATATGTAACTGCTTTCAGTGAAAAACGCTTCTCCCTGATTTCAGGGATATGATAATTTGAGTTCAAGTTGGGGTAATTATTATTCTTAATACGATTCCATCAAATACCATATTTTTGCAACGCACTTAGTTTATTCCTATTGCTACCGTCATTTTATGAGCATCACTCTCCTTTCTTCTCCGCTTCAAGGTTTTACTGATTTTCGTTTTCGAAATGCTTTTCAAAAATATTTTGGAGGAATTGATACGTTCTACTCTCCGTATATTCGATTGAACGGAAAGTTTGTAATAAAACCAGCTTATGATCGAGACTTGTTATTGAAAAACAATGACACGTTAACAGTCATTCCTCAAATTATGACCAACGATATGGAGGAGTTTTTGTTTGTTGCGAAGTATGTAAAATCTCTTGGATACAACGAACTGAACTGGAATTTAGGTTGCCCCTACCCCATGGTTACCAATCGAGGAATGGGTTCGGGATTAATCTGCCAGCCAGAAAAGATAGACCAAATTCTAGATAGAGTTCATTCAGAAACTGACCTTGTCGTTTCCATGAAAATGAGAATGGGCTATGACAACCCTGAAGAAATTCTAGATGTATTCCCAATTTTAGAAAAGTACCCGATAAAAAACATTGCTATTCATGCACGAATTGGCAAGCAGTTATACAAAGGCGGAGTAGATTTAGAATCCTTTCAACGGTGTCTAGACAATACTAACCACAAAATATATTACAATGGTGACATCACCACTGTTGCAGGTTTTAAAGAAATGCAAGAGCGTTTCCCCACCATTGATCATTGGATGATTGGCAGAGGTTTAATTGCCGATCCTTTTCTGCCAAACATGATTAAAAATCAACAAACAGCTGTCTCTTATACACATCTGACGCTG